>NZ_JBFUIB010000036.1:0-28602 GCF_056402095.1 Peribacillus sp. P4_C12 | reverse complement strand
CTCTATATGAATCGGAGTGATTGTAATCGAAGAATGCCAAATATCTCCTGATTTCTTTCGATTGGTGAAGACTCCTGACCAAGGATTCCCCTTCCTTAATTCTCTTTTAAGGGACTTGTAGGTACACGTAGGTGTTAACCCTGACTTTAAAAATCCAGCCTTGAATCCAATGATGTTGTCTCTTGAATACCCTGTGGTTTGCTCATAATACGCATTAATATCAACGATGCGATGATGGTGATCCGTAATGATGACGGCATCCGCCAGCTTTAAATACCCCACCAATTCAAGTGGCACACTTGATTTAACTTTCAATGTCTATACCTCCATCAAATTACTTCATTTCTTGTGTAATCATGGTAAGGCTATCGGCAGATAAAGTTACTTCTTCAAATGCTTGACTTAATTCATTCACCACATTCACAAAGGAAACTAATTCATTTTCAATCTTGTCATTTTGGAATTTCGTTTCACCCATCGTTCTTAGTATTTGTTCAAAATGATTTTCCGTTTCTTTCATGCTTTCATTACCGTCTTTTACAGCCTCCCTAATGTTTTCTAGAGAGTGTGTTAATTTTCCAGCTTGAGCGTTCGTCTCTATGATTAAAGTGGATACGTTTGTTACTGACTTTTTAGTTTCTTCGGAAAGCTTACGAACTTCTCCAGCTACAACAGCAAAACCTTTTCCAGCGTCACCCGCTCGTGCTGCTTCAATTGCCGCATTTAGAGCTAATAAATTTGTTTGTTCGGCAATGCTTGTTACTATATTCACAATGACCTGCATCCTATTCGAAATTTCGAGCAAGACCTCTACATCACCTGATATATCATTGACCGATTGATGGATATTCACCATCGTATCATTTTGTTTGCTTAGCTGATTTTTCCCTTTTCCAGCTCGTTTTTCTGCAAGCACTGATAAGGCAGTCCCTTTGTTTGCAAGTGTAACGATTTCATGGGACTGAACCCTTAATTGTTGGAAGGATGCATTAGTCTCTTCGGAGATGGCCGCGAGGTTTTCTGAAGAATTTGCCACACGTTCCTTCATCCATTTTTTTTGTTCTTCTTCTTGTTCTCTCAATCTTTCCGTTTCAGAATCATACGCTTCCAGCACTAATTGTTGTTCCAGATTTAATAGTTTAGTTACAGCCTTTACAGCTAGAAAAGCTTCCACTCGATCTTCTATGTGTTCTTCAATGATAGTGGTAAGAGAAAGGAGAAGATCCTGAAAGGCACACATATACCATTTTGTTTTAAGTCCGATTTTGACATGAATCTGGGCAATCCGTATCCTTTTTTCGAAATAGGTCTGATCAATAACACCATCAAACATCTCGGAAATATGTTTTTTAAGGGTTTTTCTTAATCGATCAATCGAGCTCTTATCATGGATGATGGTTAATAAGGAAGGTTCATTTTCTAAATTTTTATAAAATTCACTTACGATATCATCAATTTTCTCAATGACAATGGGCTGTAAACGGTTCATGATTCGAAGATCCTCTTTAGTTAGGCCAATCATTTGCACTTGATTTTCAATCTCCGTCCCCCTAGGTATATCCAATTTAGCATTCCCTGCTATGTTAACTATGCTTTCTTTTTGTGAATTGAATCTCTTCAAAAACAATGAATTTCCTCCTGAACTACATTCTAATTACCAGGTATATAATACCATATAAAACTTAGATACAGTAGTTACTTATATCCATATATATGACAATTCAAGGGATTTTCACAAAGTTTTCTGTTCTATCAAATAATAATTCTGAAATAGCTAATTAAAACGTTTCATTATTAAGTAGGATATGAAACCTTTTATCAACTACTTAAATACAATCCCAGGCGTTTCTATATGTATCTTGTTAAACAATCAGATCTTTGCTCATAAAAAATAGTCTATGAAAGTCTCCGCTATGGATGGATCGAAATACTTTCCCTTTTGTTCGTGTATGTCGGCCTTACTATCTCTTTTCAGCTTATTGAATCTATGAAGGGTAAATGGATTCAGTTTCCTAGAAAGTTTCACCTTTTAAATGAGGTAATGCCTAAACTATCTTCCTGTTTTCTGGAAAAAAGAATGATTATATTGTGTTTTAAAGGGAAATTCCTTTATAATGCGCATTAGATGATTTTTTAGTTTCGAATACGAGAGGAGACCGAATATGAAGAAACTATTGTACCCTATCGTTATTGGATTATTGGCAGTTGTTTTAACAGCTTGTGGTTCGAACGATGAAGCTGGTAAAAAAAATGACGAGAAAGAGACGGCTAAAACAACTGAGGATCAGCAAAAACAGATGGAAGAATTGCAGAAAGAACTAGACAAGCAAAAGGTAGATGAAAAGAAAACGGTGGCCATCGTCAATGACGAGAAAATTTCAGGTGCGGAATATAATAGCTTGCTGTCTACGACACAAATGCAGATGCAACAATTGGGACAAGACCCAACCTCGAAGAAAGTAGCCGAACAAATTAAAGAGCAAACGATCAATTCTTTAGTGGGGCAAAGACTGCTGCTTCAAGCAGCTGATAAAAAGGGCTACACAGCCTCCAAGGATGAAATCGAAAAGCAACTTGCAGAAATGAAAGGCCGATTCGAGAATGATGAGAAATTTAATGAAGCGATGAAACAAGCAGGGTTGAATTTGGAAAAGTTGAAAACTCAGATCGCTGAAAATATTCCGTATACGAAGTACGTTGATAAAGAGATTAAAGTAGAAGAAGCAACAGATGAAGAAATTGAAAAGTATTACGACCAGGTTAAGGAGCAAGCGAAGGCAAGTGGGCAAGAGGCACAGAAACTTGAAAAAATGAAGCCGCAAATCCAGAAGCAACTAGAGCAACAAAAGAAACAAGAAAAGCTTGTGAAACATGTGGAAGAGCTTCAAAAAGATGCAAAAGTTAATATTAAAATTTAATTAAGAAGAGAGCTGCCGAATTGGCAGCTCTTTGTATTGAAACTTAATGCTTATGTCTTAAGTAGAGTCGAGTGTTTCGGTATATGTATTTTCTCTGTTGAAGGCACTTATAGCCACCCTTGTTAATTCAGGATCAATACTTCGCCCGCAAACACCGGTGGAGTTGAACAACACATTGACGGATCAAAGTTTTCAACTTTCATCACTAGCTCATCTCCCCTCAATATATAATCATTTACTTATGCTATGGATAAAACGAAAGCCAAGAGATCACTCGCGGCTTTTCAATGTTATTTATACGCCTGTTTTAGAGAAACGTTCAATTCTTGCTCCGATTTCATCACGAACACGTTGGAAAGTAGCCCATTTTTCTTCATCTGTTCCTTCCGCTTTAGCTGGGTCATCAAAGCCCCAGTGTTCACGTTTAACATGCCGTGGCGTCATTGGACATTTGTCTGCTGCATCACCACATAAAGTCACAACAAAATCTGCATTATTTAAAATGTCAGTGTCGATGATATCTGATGACTGATTGGAAATATCCACTCCAACTTCATTCATTGCCTTTACGGCATTTGGATTTAACCCATGGGCTTCAATTCCTGCACTAAGCACTTCCCATTCGTTTCCTAAATATTTCTTGCCCCATGCCTCTGCCATTTGGCTTCTGCAAGAGTTACCTGTACATAAAAAGTAAAGGGTTTTTTTAGCCATATTGTACCTCTCCTTTTAAAGTAAAGTATGTGTTTAATGAATAATGAGCAACCATATATATAAGCCAACTAATGTGATGAACAATGTTGGGATGGTTAAGATGATTCCCGTTTTAAAGTAGGTTCCCCATGAGATTTTCACGCCTTTTAATGAAAGGACATGTAGCCACAATAATGTAGCCAAAGAACCAATCGGTGTAATTTTCGGTCCTAAGTCCGAACCTATGACATTTGCATAAATAAGGGCTTCCCTAATCGCACCTGTTGTATTGGTACTATCAATTGCAAGAGCGTCTATCATGACCGTCGGCATGTTATTCATAAGCGATGAGAGAATGGCGGCAATGAAGCCCATCCCGACAGTAGCAGCGAATAATCCTTGATCGGCCGTCACTTGGATAAGATCAGCTAAAATGTTCGTCAATCCAACGTTTCTCAATCCATACACCACGACATACATTCCAATGGAGAAGAACACAATCGCCCATGGTGCGCCTTTTACAACGGTCTTGGTATTAACAGCTGGACTTCGTCTTGCCATAAACAAGAAGAAAATGGCGATAACACCTGCAATGATGGATACAGGAATGTTGAAAAATTCACTGATAAAATAGCCTACCAACAGGACACCTAAAACAATCCCAGACAGGCGAAACATTTTTACATCCCGAATGGCATCGACTGGCATCTTTAATTGAGCTATATCATAATTCTTCGGAATGCTCTTTCTGAAATACAAATATAATACCAGGATGCTTGCTGCTAATGAAAACAGGTTGGGAACGATCATTCTAGAGGCGAACTCAATAAACCCGATATCAAAAAAGTCCGCAGAAACAATGTTGACCAAATTACTTACCACAAGCGGTAAGGATGTAGTGTCCGCAATAAACCCACTCGCGATGATAAATGGGAAGATCATTTTCTCTTCCAACTTCAAGTTTCGAACCATTGCCAAAACAATCGGAGTTAAGATGAGAGCGGCTCCATCATTTGCGAAGAACGCAGCGACTAGGGCTCCCAGAATGCTCACATACACAAACATCCTTACTCCATTTCCCTTAGCCGCTCTAGCCATATGTAGAGCTGCCCATTCAAAGAAACCAATTTCATCTAAAATCAAAGAAATAATAATAATAGCAATGAATGCCAACGTCGCGTTCCATACAATACCCGTAACGGCAATTACATCATTGAAGTCAACAACCCCAACTAGTGAGGCAAGTACCGCACCCCCGCATGCTGACCATCCGATTGACAATCCTTTGGGTTGCCAGATGACGAGTGTCAACGTCAGCAAAAAGATGATACTAGCTAATAAAACAGAACCCACTGATGTTCTCCTCCTCGTTAGTCACAACAAATTCGTTTTCCTTGTGCTGTTAATTCTTCTACTTTAAATGCTTGACTTGGCAAATCCTTGATAACTGTTTGAATAAATGAGTAATAAGCGGATGTTTGATTTAACGAGTAAAATATCCATTGTCCCCTTCTCGCTTCATTCACAATTCCGCTATCTTTCAACTTTCGTAAATGTTGGCTAATAGCAGGTTGGCTCATATCAAACAGGTCTACAAATTCACAGACACAACATTCATGTTCAGACATAATTTTCACCATGGTCAAACGTGTTTTATCACCTAAAAGTTTAAGAACGTTTGCCGTAGCTTCTATATCCAACGCTTCATTCGTTTGCATTTTATCCCTCCTAGCCTAATCAAATAAATAATCATATGCTTATATAGTTATTTAATATCATTGTATAAGTATATTCTTATTTAATCAAGTAATAAATATTCAACAATATAATTTTAAATATGAGTCTGCTTAATGATGTTTCATAAAGGGTGTTATTGATTTTCTTGATGAACTAATGGGGCAGATTAGTTGAAAAGTGCTGTTTGATCTTTGTTCAACAATTGGGCCATATTGTTGAATAAGGCTTACTAAAAAATGGTAGTTTAGTTAAAGAAAGTAGATCGATAATATAGTAAATAATACTTCCCTTGACCCTGTACTATGGTACAGGGTTTATACTTTATATGAGGTGAGATATATGCAATATCGTATTGGAGAACTAGCTGAAAAGTGTGGCGTTAACAAGGAGACCATTCGATATTATGAGCGTTTAGGCTTAATTCCAGAGCCTAATCGTACCGAAAAAGGATACCGAATGTATTCCCAACAAACGGGCGATCGATTGAATTTCATAAAACGGATGCAGGAATTGGGATTTACCTTAAATGAAATTGATAAATTGCTAGTGGTTGTCGATCGCAATGAAGAAAAGTGCCGTGACATATATGATTTCACCGTTCTTAAATTAGAGGACATCCAGCGTAAAATTGAAGATCTTATAAAAATTGAACAAATGTTGATAGACCTTAAAGAAAGATGTCCTGAAAACAAAGATATTTACGAATGTCCTATTATTGAAACTTTAATGTATGAAGAAAAGAAACAGAAAAATATTTATAGAAATAATAAAATGTAAAGGTGGAAAAATGATGGAAGATTGTTGTAGCAACCTTAAAGAAATAAAAATTAAAAATAATGGTGAGTGTCCATCATGTAAAAATAAAGCTAGAAATGTAAAGTTGATTACTTTAAAATCATTGCTTAAACCATCTGCATTAGAAACATTGAACTCTAAAGAAATTCAGTATTTTTGTTCAACTGAAGATTGTAATGTAGTCTATTTTGATACGAATAATAAAAAGTACCTTGTATCTGATATAAAGGTAGCTATTCATCAAAAAGATGACTCAGCAACTACACCAATTTGTTATTGTTTTGATTGGACAAAAGAAAAAATTAAACAATATGCGGAAAAAGGACTTACTCCTAATCCAGTAGAACATATTCGCGAAAATATAAAAGAAAACCGATGTGGGTGTGAGGTAAACAACCCTCAAGGTAGTTGTTGTTTAGGAAATGTTACAAAGTTTATTAATCAATTTTCATAGGAGGGTTTTATGGGTTATTGTGAAGATATAAGAGAAATGATTGGAAATTCTCCACTGATAGTGGTGCGGCCAAGTGTAGCCATTATAAATAATAAAGGAGAAATTTTACTGAATAGATATTCAGGTGCAACTCGGGGAATTCCTGGCAGAATTTTGCAATTAAATGAGTCAGTTGAGGAATCTATTAAAAGAAATGTACAAGATGATTTAGGGCTAACAATAAATTCATTACAATTATTTGGTGTTTATTCTGGTCTGGAACTCTATATGAAGCCAGAGGACGGTGAAGATGAGTATCACATCGTTGCGATAGGATACTTATGTACAGACTATAAAGGAGAAGTAACACCTGATGAAAATCAAGAAATTGAAGCTGAATTTTTTAAATTAGAACAGTTGCCTGAAGAAACAGCTCCGTTTATTAAGAATAAGTTGGTTGAATTAAAAGGGCAGCTTGAAAAAATTTGAATGCATCACAATGAAGTTTCCCATCTTAGTTCCCACAGGATAAAATGTTGGTGGTACCCTTTATTGAGCTAAATTCGCTAATAGAAACTCATAAACTTCAATAATCGGGCGCGATTCTTTAATAAGAATCGCTTTTCTTAATGAACTAACGGGTGCGTTAGTTCCATATGGCAAAAGAAGACACAATAAGTGGTCCGACTATCCAAAAATAATTTAATATTGCATCTCGAAATAAAAAGTATCATATAAAAAGACCAGCCTGACTTCAGACTGGTCTTTTGGTTTATTCACAACAAGAATTATTTTTAATTTCCAATCTCGCTAGAACGGGACTGTCACAGCATGAACTGCCCTTTGTTTCAGTTGCTGGAGTATCAGAGTCGTAGCAACTAGAAGCTAGATTCGTACTGCAAACTCCAGTTTCAGGGAGTTCCAAGTGTACTTCTTTTGCCCCTTCTACATCCCCAGTAAGATAAGCCACCACGGAACGAACTTGTTCGTAGCCTGTCGCCAGTAAGAATGTAGGTGCTCTTCCATAACTCTTCATGCCAACAATGTAGAAGTTCTTTTCAGGGTGCCGTAATTCTTGTTCACCATGCGGCCGCACGGTTCCACAACTATGAATATTAGGATCAATTAGCGGAGCAAGCGCTTCTATGCTTTCCACAGCTGAATCAAGGTTTATCCTAATTTCATTTAAAAAGGATGTATCAGGTCTGAAACCCGTACTCACAACGATTTCATCAATATCACTGATTGTGGATTCTTCTCCGTTTAGTTCTCCCACCACCGTGATTTGACCGTTCCTTGGGTACACGCCGTTAATATGAAAGGGAGTAAGAATATGGATTCGTCCAGACTCCACTAATTGCTGAATTCTAATGCCCAATTCTCCACGAGCTGCCAAGCCATCGTTTTCTTGCCCACCGTACACTTCATGGATCTGTTTTTTACGAAGAACCCAGTAGATCTTGGTATCCGCAAATTTTTCCTGTAAGGTGGCCAGATCCAATAATGCATTTATGGCAGAATGACCGCTTCCGATCACCACGGTGGTTTTATTTTGATATCTGTTTTCTAGTTGTACGACGTTAGGAATGCTATAGTGGATTTGATTGTGTAATTGTTTCTCCGCATTCGTCCAAATTCCATTTGAAAGGATCGGGTTTGGATTGGTCCAAGTACCTGAGGAATCAATGACAGCTTTCGCTTCAATGACTGTTGTGTCACCATTCACTTCTACAAACAGTTGAAAGGGAACCGTGTCCCGTTTTCCTGTTTTTAATTTATCGTGAGCCTTTTTGGCAACACCGACTACTTTTGCCTGTAAGATAATCTGTTCTTTTATTTCTGGAAGGTTACTAAGCGGAAGAAGGTACTCTTCTAACAGTTCGCGACCTGTCGGCAAAGCATTTTCGTCAGGTGACGTCCATCCAGCGTTTTCCAGTAATTCCTTTGCTGCTTTATCGATGTTATATTGCCACGGAGAAAACATTCGAACGTGTCCCCACTCCAACATACTCGAACCAACGGAATCCCCCGCTTCCAATACGATAAACTTCTCCCCTTTTTTTAGTAAATGAGCGGCAGTGGCCAGCCCCACAGGACCCCCACCTATAATTGCTACGGGTAATGCACTTTTATCAAATTGAACCATCATTATTCCCTCCTATATTTTCATTTAAAAAAGTTGTAATTTGCAAGTATTGTCGAAAAATTATACTACCCCCATGGAGTAGTACAACATACTGAAGACTTCAACATTCGATCATTAAGCAATGTCAGAGAACGCACGACTGATTCCTTTTCAAACTCATTCATCGTCTTGAAGATCTCATTCAAGTAATCATTCATTTGTTGATCGATAGTTTGATTGATTTTCACGCCTTCATCGGTCAGAGAAAGGATAGAAATTCTCCGATCTTCCGCATCAGGGGTTTTTGTGACCAAATTCAATTTTATTAGGGATTGGATTTGTCGACTGAACGTCGTAATATCCGTTCCCAATGTTTCTGCAATTTGCTGGATGGAAGCCTTATTTTGTCGGTTTATTTCATACAGGATATGGCTTTGAACGAGGGATATCTCAATTCCATCAGCGCTGCAACAATTTTTATTCAATAATCCAAAACGTCTTGTCAAGAGTTGGAATAGACCTCTAAGGTTTTCATTTTCCATTACTTTCACCTCACTTTATTTATACGCTGATTATTTGCATTTTGCAACTATTTGATTCAACTATTTTTTTGTTGATCCTTCAGCTTGTTAAAAGCCGTAATGAAATTTAGGTGAGTTTGCTCGCCATAATAAAACGCTTCGCCTTTAAAAAAGTTGGCTTCAATGAATTCTTTTGCCTTTTCCACCACAGGTTCACGAGAAGCTAAAACCAGCTTGAAATAAGCATCAAAATAACCAACAGACAATACGCTTGAATGGTTCACTGTCATAATCCCTACCCCCTAATTGTTTAAAGTAATTTCTCCATAGCCATCACATCGACAAATTCCCCGTCTAAAATTCCCTGGTTCTTAAACACTCCTACTTCTCGATACCCCCGTTTTTTGTACAATCCTTGACCCATCTGGTTAAAGGGAAAAGTGAATAACACAATTTTATTGAAGTCATTTTCTTCTGCGAACTTTTCGATTGATTGCAGCAATAAACCGCCAACCCCTTTTCCTCGATGATCTCTTGAGATATAAACGGATAAATCGGCAACCCCTTTATAAGCATCGCGGCTGTTATATGGATTCAAGGAAGCCCATCCAACGATTTCCCCTTCTTGGTCAGCGACAATTACCTTATATCGTCCAATGTGCTTGGCAAACCATTCTTCCATGTAAGTTTGGTCCTTCATCTCTGTTTCTAACGTGGCGACCCGATCCTCAATACCTTGATTGTAAATTACTTTGATGGAATCTATGTCCGCTTCCATCGCTTCACGAATGATCATAACTTCCCCCTTCTCCTTTCACTTGTAAAAGCAAATTATTCATTACAAATATTCTATATCCAATTTATAACACCGATACTTGCAAGTTGCAAATATTTTTATGAAATTCACATTTTAAGTGATACAAACAAACATTATGTTTACTCAAAGTCATTAGTGGAGTTCCTCGTCTTTGCAATTTACTAATCGAATCACATTGCTATTAAGCTTTTATGGTTCTTATTTGTTTATATGCAAAAAAACCTCAGCAATTGCCGAGGTTTTTTAACGGGATTAGATTTAATTTCTTTTATGAATTTTCTACTTTTTTATATTGAAATTGACATCATCAATCCCATATATAAGGCCGCAATAAAACTTATCCCGAATACTATTCCTAAATAGGGTTTTGTTTTTCTAAAACTTACAACAATCATCGTCAAAAATAAGAATGAAATTATCATTTACAAGATGGTTTGAAAAGTTGGGATGAACTGTATGTGCAAAGGAGCAATAATATCTTTGCTTAATAACCATTCTACCCAAGGAGAAGCACCTATCGTAAATAGGCGACCAACATTTATAAATAAATTTATTCCACTTGTTATTCATTACTTTCCCCTCCAATCAAAATAGGCTCCCTCCATGGGAGCCCTCTGTTATTTGTCTTTTAATCTGAGAAGTCTTAGGTTGTTGAGTGTGACAATTAGAGTAGCGCCCATTTCTGATAAATGCTTTTTCAAGCTCTTCCCCATATCGGATTGCCTTTTATCTTTAATCTTTTTTTGTTTTTTTTATCAAAAGCATGAACACGATAATCAAAGAAAAAGCTGATAATGCTAAAAATGGAATAGTGATAAAGCCAAGCCAGTTAATATATTCTGCACTACAAGGAACACCATTTACGCATGGTTTTAATTCGGCGAACCCTGGAACTTTTTGTTCGAGGTAGTGGAATAGAGAGATACACCAACCAATTATCGCCATTGGGAGTATAAATCTTTTTACAGATGCGTCATTTTGAAAAGTACCAATTCCAAGAATTAAGGCTAATGGGTACATCAATATACGCTGATACCAACATAGCTCACAAGGAATAAACCCTCGAATTTCACTAAAATAAAGACTCCCCAACGTTGCCACAACAGAAACTAGCCACGCCATATAAAGAAGTAACTGTTTATTATTTGACCCTCTTGCAGTTTTTTTCATCATTTACTTTCCTCAAACTCTTTATCTATAAGGCTTTTAATCTTTTTATAGTCAAAGGGGTCTTCAAGCATCGTACCGTTTACCATGATACTTGGTGTAGATTGCACTTTAAACTTTTCAACTAATTTTTCATCCTTATTAACTTCTTCTAAACCCGTTTGGTTCTCTAAATCGTTTTGTAATTGTTGTACATCAATCTCAGGAATAGTCTTTGCTATTTCTAAAATTTTCTCATTTGTTATCCATAATCCGTCGTGATTCTCACTTGGTTGTGCTTTAAATAACTCTTTATGGAATATCCAATAACTTTCTGGATTTTGTTTATATACTGCTTCTCCAGCCAATGAACCTAGCTTGGATTCATCCCCATGAAATAACACATTTATATACGAAAACTTCACTTTGCCCGTGTCTACATAATCACTCATTAATTGTGGATAAATTGTTTCCCCCCAGGCTTTACAAGAAGGGCATTTAAAATCGCCGAATTCAACTACTGTTATCGGAGCATCAGAATCACCTAAAGTAGGTTGACCTTCTATTGGTGGCTGTTTATCATAAGTTGTTTCACTATTTGATTTAGATTTCATATTGTTAACCATAACTAGTGCAGCCAATAAAACAAATACGGCTAATGTTAAAATTACCGCAATCTTAAATGGTGAATTTTTACTTTTCATCATCATAGCACCTCTTTGAAATTATTTTCTAAACTTATAATTACTTAACATAAGAGTTAAATAACTTCTTTCGAAAATCAAACCAGTCGCCAACATTAAAGAGCACCCTTTGGTACGTTTATTTCTGGACGATAATGACTTGGCAAAAGATATAATAGAAAGCTACCTGTTAGAAGGGAAAAGCAAAGATATAATAATGCCTCGCTAATTTTTCCAAGACGATCATTTTTTACTTTTTCCTCCTCATTAACCACAAAAAACTCCCTATAACTATAAATAATAAAACACCTATGGTTAATGGTATTATGTAAGACTGCATTTTATTTTGTTCAGATTCTTGTTTTGATGGCGTAAATACTTCTTTTTCTTTAACTTGTGCAGTCTCTTTTTTTTGCTCTTTCGTAGGAGTTTCAGCCATAGGACCATTTACAGTGAAAGAAAAATGACCATCTATCGGATGTCCATCTCCACCTATTATCGTCCAGTTAACTTTATAATCTCCGTTCACTAAAGGCTGAAGGAAAGTAGCCCACATTTCATCGTCTTCGATTACGAAATTCCCAAGTGGAATAGATTCTCCGTTTGAATTTAAAACAGTAATTTTACTTGTCTGTTCAATTTTGGTTCCAAAAATTAAAGTTACCTCTTGAATGGTTTGTGCTATTACTTCACCCTCTTTAGGTGTTGACTCTTTCAGTGAAGTGTGTGCGAATGCTTGATTAGAACATAAAAAGAACAGGATTAAAAATAATATTGAAACCTTTTTAGTCATTCAATAAACTCCTTTTCATTAATTATGTAATTATTTAACATTGTTTGACACACATATTAGGTATTGCTAATATGATAATAACAAAACACATTAGTCCTGTCTAATATGTTCGGAGGTAAATATATGCAAAATATTGATATTGATATGAAGGTTAAACTAATCCATGGATTTTCTAATAAAACAAGGATTCAAATCCTCGAATGTATAAAAAATCAAGAAAAAACGGTGTCACAAATTGTAGAAGAGATTAGCGGTAATCAATCTAATATTTCTCAACATCTTGCGTGTTTAAAAGGTTGTGGAATTATTGTGGGGAGGAATGAAGGAAAATACAGCTATTACAGTTTACGAAATCAACATATACGAGATTTATTAACGATGTTTGATACAGTTCTTGGAGATGTTCAAAATGATGTTGCATGTTGCGATCGTCATATAGATTAGGGGTGATTAAATTGGATGAACAATGTTGTGGCTCAAATAAAATGAAGGAAAATAAAGAGGAAAATGGTTGTAGCACTTCTAATGAATCAATCGCAAAACTAGAGAATTCAAGTTGTTGTTCAAGTAACCATCATTCAGAAAATGGAAATAATCCATTTCCTATTTTAATTCAAGAAAAAAATAATTGTTGTAGCAGTAATTCATCGAAAGAAACCGTTAATGAACAAGAAAAAATAAGCTGTTGTAGCCCTTCCCCTGCAAGTGACAATAAGCAAAAAAACAATGCTTGTTGTAATAGTGAAACAACAGAAGATAAAATTTCTGTGAAAACAAACTGTTGTAGTAGTAATGATCAACAGACAAAAGATACAATCTCGAATTCTCTTCCTCCTGGCGAGAAGATGGCATACAGAGTGCATGGAATGGATTGTCCTGCTTGTGCAAAAACCATTGAAAAAGGGTTAAGCACATTAAAGGATATAGCTGAAGTAAAGGTTAATTACAGCACAGCGAAAATGCAAGTTGCAGCCAGTAACGCTGATGCCTTTATCCCGATTGAGAGTGAAATCGAAAAACTCGGATTTTCTATTGAACCTTTAAATCAAAATGGTAATATAAAAACATTTGAAATTGAAGGAATGGATTGTGGTAGTTGTGCTAAGAGCATTGAAAACCATTTAAATACCCTTTCATCCGTTAAAAATGTCAGCGTTAATTTCTCGACTGGAAAAATGAAAATCGAACATTCCAATAGTGTCGAAGATATTATGACTGAAGTTTCTAAAATCGGTTTTAAAGCTTCATTACCATCAAACAATCAGTCGATACAGACTCATAAAAATAAAAACGAAAATGGTTTAGTCATCTTATCTGGTGTACTAATTGCTCTTGGCTTTATCGGTTCATTTAATGGAGTTTCTACAATGATGTCCTCAATACTGTACGCCATTGCAATGGTGATAAGTGGGTCTAAGCCAGTTAAAAGTGCATTCTATGCAATAAAAAGTCGTTCACTGGATATGAATGTCCTAATGTCTGTTGCGGCTATTGGAGCTGCTCTAATCGGTGAATGGCTTGAAGGCGCTACCGTTGTTTGGTTATTTGCAATCGGCAATTTACTACAAACAAAATCAATTGAACGAACAAGGAATTCGATTCGTAATCTTATGGATTTAGCTCCCCCTGAAGCTTGGATCTATGTTGGCTCAGAAATCATTAAAAAACCAGTTGAAGAAATAACAGTCGGTGACATTATCTTTGTTAAACCAGGTGATAAAATTCCATTAGACGGTGAAATCATTCAAGGTGAATCAAGTGTAAATCAGGCACCCATTACAGGAGAATCCATTCCTATTGATAAGAATATTGGTGATACAGTATACGCAGGAACTATAAATGAAAATGGTTCTCTTGAGATTAGGGTCACTAAGTTAGTGGAAGATACGACTATATCAAAAATTATTCACTTAGTTGAAGAAGCACAAGAACAAAAAGCACCAACAGAAGCATTTGTAGATAAGTTTGCAAGTATTTATACACCTGTTGTATTTATTTTAGCATTGGCAGTTATGGTTGTACCTYCACTCCTTGGATTTGGCACTTGRGGAGAGTGGTTTTATAAAGGACTKGAAATRYTAGTTGTAGCTTGYCCTTGTGCTTTAGTTATTTCTACTCCTGTTGCGATTGTATCAGCTATTGGAAACGCCGCAAAGAACGGAATATTAATTAAGGGCGGAACGTTTTTAGAAAAAGCAGGTGCCATCACGGCTATTGCATTTGATAAAACAGGAACTTTAACGGAAGGAAAGCCTAAAGTATCAGAAATTAAGACGATAAACGTATCAGAAGAGACATTACTGTCCATAGCATTAACACTAGAAGGTTTCTCAACACATCCTGTTGCAAAATCGATTGTTCTTTACGGCAACGAAAAAGGAATCCAACCTAAAAATGGTGAGTTATACAAAAGTATTGTAGGAAAAGGCGTTCAAGCTACAATTCAAGGAGATATTTTTTACGCAGGTAATCTAAAGCTATTCGAAGAAATGAATGTAGATTTAGAGGATATAAAAAAACATATTCATGAAATACAGAACAAAGGGAAAACAGTAGTTATAATAGGGACACAAAATCAAGTTAACGGGATTATTGCTGTTTCTGATACAATACGGGACACTTCAGCATCAGCTTTAGAAGCATTAAAACAAAGTGGAGTTAATCAAACGGTCATGTTGACTGGAGATAATGAAGGAACCGCTAAAATGATTGCTTCAGAAGCGAATGTTAATCGTTATTTCGCAGAATTATTGCCAGAGGATAAAGTAGATGCCATAAAGAAATTACAAAATGAAGGTCATAAGGTGGCAATGGTTGGAGACGGTATTAATGATGCGCCAGCACTTGCAACAGCAGATTTAGGTATTGCTATGGGTGGTGCAGGAACTGATACCGCGATGGAAACAGCTGATATTGTTTTAATGGCTGATAATCTTGATAAATTATCTCATACAATGAAGTTAAGCAAAAAAGCTTTAACGATTATTAAACAAAATATTTGGTTCTCTATCATTATTAAAGTCCTTGCGTTGGTCTTTATCTTCCCAGGTTGGCTTACACTATGGATGGCTGTATTAAGTGATACAGGTGCAGCATTAATTGTTATTTTAAATGCAATGAGATTGTTAAAATTTAAAGAATAGATATTTATGAGATGTTTCTTGATAAGAAACATCTCATTTTTTTACAATTAGAATTTTTAAGAAAAAACTGCCTTAAAGACAGCTCCGATCTTAAGCTAACAAACCGTTAGCCATCTACAAATCGCATCCCTTTTGTTTTGGCTAGGTATTGGAGAAGAAACTGCTTGCTGCTTACATTCCCCATCATTATGTACCCTAAATAATATATAGCTTCGTAGTAAGGAATATCTGATTCCACTTACCTGTCATTTTTTAATTTCATTTTTAAATCAGTTAAATTATTTATATTAATCGTCATTAATTACAAATCTAGCGGCTACATCGATGATTATTCCTTCAACATTCCTTTTTTCATAGTAAAAGACCAGCCTGGTTTCAGATTGGTCTTCTGCTTTTATTCGCTACAAGAATTTTTTTAATTTTCAATTTCGCTAGAACGGGACTGCCACAGCACTCACAACTATTTCATCGATATCACCGATTGTGAATTCTTCTTCGTTTAGTTTTCTCACAAAAGTTATTTTATCGTTTGTTGGTTAAACTCCGTTAATATGAAATGGAGTTAGAATATTTATTCGCCCAGATTCCAATAATTGCTGAATTCTAATACCTAATAGAGTTGTATGGTGGGTTAGAAAACGACTGCTTGACGGCTCGTGGAGCCCTTAAGCTTCAAATTCGGTAATTAGTCCTTTTTCTATCATTCGAGATGATATTTAACCAATTCTAACGTGAGCCAAAACATTGCAAGTCAGTTCCTTTAAAATACATCATTTTTCATTCGATATTTAGTAAGAAATTCTTAAGTATGCAAAGCCCTTTCTCTAATTCATCAGAATCCTTGGCCGATGTCAGCGAAATACGAATAAACTGATCGGATTTATCTTTTTTGACCAAAAAACGATGCGAATGATAAACATGAATACCATGTTCCAAAGCGTTCTGTTCAAACTGTTTCAGCTGATACTTTTGGCGCAACGGAAGCCAACGAAAGAAACTCAACGGGTTTTCGTTAGAATTTTCTTTTTGAAAATATTTTTGATAGATAAGATTACGTTCTTTTACAATTTCTTTCTTTTGCGAAATAATCTTCTCTGCACTGCCAGTATTGATCAACTCAGTTATAACTTCTGCATTTAATGAGGAGGTTTTTATATTGATATTGAAAATTCCGTGCGTGATTTTTTCGGCAAACTGATTTGCGTAAGCCAAAAATCCAACTCGCATTCCGGAGCTTAGTGATTTAGAGATACTTAAACTATAAACAAACCGCTCCGGTACAAAATGTGAAATCGGTAAATAGCCTTGAGGTGCGAGGAAAGAAAATATGTCATCTTCCATTAGTATAAGGCTGTGTTTATTTATGACCTTTGCTATATCTTTTCTTCGATTCATATCCATAATGATAGCAGTCGGATTATTACAGGAAGGAATTAAATAGATCCCCTGCAAATGATTAGCCCTGCATATGGTGTCTAACCGTTCTGGTAACATTCCAAAGGTATCTCCTTCTACTGGAACTAAATGAATATTAAGCATATTCGCCAATTCTATAAAATTAGGATAAGTATACGCATCCACCGCAATTTTATCCCCGGGATTGAACAGGGACATTAAAATCAGTGTAAGAGAATTTTGCCCCCCTGAAGTTATCGCGATATTTTCAACAGATACATCCATGTTAAAACGCTCCATCCACTTTTTGGCTGCCATTCTATGATWAGGCATGCCTAATGGGTGTCTGTAATCCAATAATTTTTCCAAATAATTTTTAGTGACAATTCTTTTAATCGTTTCTGCTACTAATGCATTTGAGCAATCAAGTGGTTCTATAATACCCATCTCTACGAAACTCTTTTTCTCTTCGCTATCTGCCATGAAAATAGCATTTCCCACATTAGGAGCGACAAAGGTTCCACTTCCGGTAACAGCGTAAATTAATCCTTTAACTTCACATATTTTAAAAGCTCTGGTTACTGTACTAAGATTAATATCAAGATAATCTGCTAGCTCCCTTTGAGGCGGAAGTCTGGTATTAGGTGATAGGTAGCCATTGAGAATATCATATTCTAATAAGCTTGCAATGGATCTATATATTGGAGAAGCAAGCTGTTTCTTATCTGGTTTCCACGTCATGGGGTAATTTTCAAATGAATTTACAGGCATATTGAACCTCCTGATAATTGTATTGCATACAATAATATCATTGAAAGCATACAATTACGATGATAAAGTAATTTTGTAAATATGAGTTTTAGATAAAGACAAGGAGGTTATTAGAATGAAATATTACGTGGTAGACGCGTTTGCTGAAAAAGTGTTTGAAGGAAATCCTGCTGGTGTCTGCATCATGGAGGAATGGTTGTCGGATGATACTATGCAGAAAATCGCTACTGAAAACAACCTTTCTGAAACAGCATTTGCTGTGAAAGAGGGAAAATGCTACAGATTAAGATGGTTTACGCCGGCAGACGAAATTGAACTCTGTGGCCATGCTACTTTGGCAACGGCTTATGTAATTGCCAACTATTACGAAAATAATGTGGAGGAAATCAAGTTTCAAACAATGAGTGGTGAACTTGTTGTATTAAAAAAAGATGAACTTTACGAAATGGATTTTCCAAGCAGGATGCCAGAAGAATTTCCTCTAACTGATCAAATAGTCGAAGCTCTTGGTGTTAAGCCTATAGAAACCTATCTGGGCAGAGATTTGATGTTAGTATTGGAAAAGGAAGAGGATGTTCAAAATGCATCCCCCGACTTTTCTATGCTAGAAAAATTGCCGGATGGTTTGGGCGTTTCAATCACGGCGAAAAGTAATAAATACGATTTTGTTTCTAGATCCTTTTTCCCGAAGCTCAAGGTGAATGAAGACCCTGTTTGTGGTTCTGCACATTGTAATTTTATTCCTTACTGGGCAAAACGCCTTGGTAAGAATGAAATGGTAGCAAGACAGCTTTCCAAACGCGGAGGAACATTATACTGCAAATCTTCTGGAGATAGAGTGAAAATCAGTGGGTCTGCAGTTTTATACGCTATTGCTGATCTACAGATACGTTGAGAAATGATGTTAACTTCTTAATAGAAATGGAACGAAAAATCGAAGAATCCGATAGCTGGGCTATTTCAACCGTTTTACTTTGGGATTAATCGTTCTTGACCAGTTATTTAGTTTGCTAGGTTTCATAATGCCAATTTCTATATTTTACCTCTAACACTAAGCCGACCACTATAACAAATATTGTGGTTGGTAATCCTCTTAGTAGATTTCATTAGTTCAGTTAGAATGGTTAGTTGATTATTAATTGTGGTTGCTAGCTGGAACATATAAACTACTAATGACTAATATTTTTCTCAATTCAACTACTGTAAAAATCCTAGATCCTTTTTATTTTATCTCTTTCTTAGTGAATTAACCCCTCTTTTTCCCAATGCCTCATTGCAGAAGTATTTACTTCAGCAAGCTAATTTTCGCTTTTTTAGTGTGAAAAAACAGCAAATGAAATCTAAGGTTTACGCATTGGACATTGTTGTCCAGCAACCATTTCCCACAGCTCGATCGTGCCATAAAAAACGCAGCTTCCCCCCCATCGACTTCCTGTGTCTGTAGAACTCATCATATATTCTAGCGAGGGTTCGACTTTAAAAGCGAACGAGGAGTGTTTTTATCGGACTATAACCCCATATCTAGTTTCTCTTAACCAATTTCTCTATTAACCGACCAACAGGTATTGAAAAGAAGTCCAACGCTTTATAAAAAAGACCACGAACGCATATGATTACTAAACCGATTAGCCCTGCTATCAGAGTAACGGTTATTAATTCGATTAAGTTGCCCGATGATTCTTGAAACATTTTCAACATCCATTCTTTCATCCCAAAGTCCCCCTATTTTACTTTCGATTCACAAATGAATAGCGAACTGTACGGAAGCATTAACAGATTTCTTTTAAACACCGTTGCAATAATAGTCAACGTTAGTTTTATTCTTCTCGAATAACTTAGTTAAACGGGTAATATCATCCCACTTGGCACGTACATATACATTTTTTGTTATCAATAAGCGTATGTATCTCCTCTAGCTTTCCATCCAGTAGTAATGAATATCGGGCGGGCAACTCTCGACATAGCATTGCGCCAATATCCGTACATATAGTAAGGAAGCCCCCGCACTTGCATTTGCTGTTGTATGGCGATTCTCTAAACGTTTTAATCAATCATTCATATGATTTTTGAAAACGTCTGGGAACTACTTTTACGAGCTGCTAACGTTAATCAGCCCCACAGTTAATATATTTCGTTGCTGTATTGTATAGTATGTTCTGATTATTCTTTAGATTAAAATCTTTACATCAGTGTTTCAAAATCAGGCTTACATTGTTGATGATTTCACCGTTCAGTATAGTTCCAAATGGAATATTTACATGGGTTAATATGAAATTTAGTTGTGACCTCGAGCTCACTTATGAAATCATCGTCCTCGAAGGATATACTCTGTTTTGTTGCAATTAACATTGGAGAAATAAACAAAGTTACCACATCTAGTCCATCTTATCACTTCAAGCTCATTGATTTTATGGTAAATGTTGTTAATTTTCCCGAAACACTATTTTATATAAAAAGAAAAACACGGAAGATTTATTTGCCCGTGAATTCCGTAACCCCCCATGTTTGGTTATATGAATAGCCGTTGAAGTAAATATCCAAATCGTGAAACATTCGGTAATAATTATAACTCCATTCGTAATGTTGTTTACCGTCCTCTGTGAAACGCCTTATTTGTTACTATTTATTCAACAATAAAGAAGATCGATTCTTAACTATCACTAAGGGTTAACATAGCAACTTGTTCTTCACACTTAAAGAGCCTTGATGGTTTATGCTAAAGGGGGTACCATGTTGTTCATATTTCGTAGAGATCGTCTGGGGGGATAGTACATTCATTTGCTGTGGCAGCCTTTCTTATTCAAAACGGGGCAGGTTAATTAAACAAAAATACCAGAAATTATGTTAAAATTCAGAAGATATAAATGTCTCAATATTCGATTTATTAGGAGGGCAAAAAATGAGTGGGATTGCAAAAACTCTTCAACCACCCTATTATGCAGTGATCTTTTCTTCACAGCGAACGGAAGGTGACAATGGTTATGGAAAAATGTCAGACAAAATGGAAGAGTTAGCTTCTCAACAGCAGGGTTTCTTATGCATGGAAAGTGCTCGAGATGAGGGGCTAGGAATCACTGTGTCATACTGGGAATCTCTAGATGCAATAAAGAATTGGAAGGAACATTCAGCACATAAAGTTGCACAAGACAAAGGTAAAACAGAATGGTATAAAAATTTCGCAGTTAGAGTTTGTAAAGTGGAGCGAGATAACCTTTTCGAAATGTAATGATAAATAAATATTGTACATCTTTAGTTAACGGGGACTTTACCTCAATTAAGGAGGTTGCTGCAGCAACCTTTTTCTTATTCAACCAAAAAGGAAGAATCGCCTTACAAATAACGTCTTTTTTTGTTTTGAATCATTAAGAAAAAAATCAGCAGGATAATTAAGTAACTTGGACACAGAGAAATCAAGTCACTTCATCAGTGTGGCAAGTATTGAATTTTGAAACTAAACCAAAAAAACTGCCGATTACTCAGCAGTTTATTCTTCCTTATAAATACTTCCGATGAATACTTTTTCCATCATAGGAAAACAGGACTTCTTTTCCTTCCATGACCGATTCCATATGCACGGAACGTCCCCAGAGCTGATGGATATACGGCATGACTTTTTCAAGATATTTCAGGTCCAATTCAATACCCTCGTACCAATGTTTTAAGTAAAGTTCACCATTCCGCATGTAATCGCCGTCATTTACTGTGATATATGGGAATCCTCCGTTCACTCTCATACTGACGAGCTGATCGCGAACTTGCTCCCACGCTTTGTCGACAATTTTATAATCCTTGCCCTGCTTCTGGAATAAATACATATCCTCCCGCATAACCAGGTCTTTCGTCAAATAATTGCGCAGAAAGGAAATATCCGATTCAATTTCCCTGACTTCGAACATCTTTTCCCTACCGGATCCAGGCTTAACGCCAAGTCTTATCATTTCTTCAGTTGGATTATCATAGCGTTCTTCAATATCTTCAAGCACCTTCAACCCAAGGTAATAAGGGTTAATGCTGGTTCGTGATGGTTGAACAACACCTGCATTCAATTTGGCAAATTCAATTGCTTCACCTGAAGATAAATCCAATTCACGGATAATACGCTGATGCCAGTAGGATGCCCAGCCTTCGTTCATGATTTTCGTTTCGAGCTGTGGCCAGAAATACAGCATCTCTTCCCTGATCATTGTCATGATATCCCGCTGCCAGTCTGCTAAATCCCTACTGTACTGCTCAATGAAAAGCATAATATCTTTCTCAGGCCTCGGAGGAAATTTTTTCCGACCTTTCACGTTAGATTTCTTTGGCTTATCCTTACTATCAAGGTTCCATAAATCATCGTATTGAGTCGCTGCAGGCTTTATTTCCTCTTCTTCTTCCTCATCCTCCATCGTCCAGGCAAGCTTTGGTCTCATAAGTGACGGATCGATATGTTCTTCGATAGCCAAAAGGGCATCGAGGAATGTTTCTACTTCCTTTTTGCCATGCAGAATTTCATATTCTCGAATTCTTTCTGCCGTGGCTGACATACTTTCTACCATATCTCTCTTTGTATTATTGAAACGAACATTATTTTTAAAGAAATCACAATGCGCCAAAACGTGGGCAACAATCAATTTATTTTGCACAAGTGAATTGGAGTCAAGAAGAAAAGCATAACAAGGATTAGAGTTAATAACCAGTTCATAAATCTTACTTAATCCAAAATCATACTGTAGCTTCATTTTATGAAACTGCTTTCCAAAACTCCAATGAGAAAAACGAGTTGGCATCCCATATGCACCAAATGTATAAATAATTTCTGAAGGACAAATTTCATAACGCATTGGGTAAAAATCCAACCCGAACCCAGTTGCTATTTCTGTAATCTCACTAATGGCATATTCCAGAGCCTTTTGCTCCGCTCCATTCATCCGATATCCCCCTTGTCTTCCGCCTTTATCCTAATGTATGAAAAAAAGGCGGAAAAATGCCGTTAACACGTTTAAAGGTTCATCGTTAATAGAAAAAAAAATCTCCATAAAGCGAAGATGTTAGGAATATATTTAGAAATAAACTCTTTTTTCATTATCAATGTTATTTAATTCAGGGAACGATATTGTATCAGTTAAATCCCCTTCACTTTTAATACTTCACGAAGTCTGCATTTACTGCTCTTTTTTTCGATTTTGAGCGAACCCAAGAAATAATAAGCGCTGCTATAATGACAAAACCTAAATATCCTGTAACTGGGTATACGGTTCCAACCAATTTAATGAATCCTACGAAACTAGCGAGGAAAGCCAGAATCCCTACAACAATTACTGAAATTTTGAAGATTTTTGTTTCGGATGGAACAAATCTAGCAGTAAAAGCATAAAGCATTCCAACTGAAGTATTATAAATCATTCCTAAAAGGATGACTGATAGAATATAACCCAACCATGGAGAAATTTGATTGGCTAATAAAAGAGTGGGCATTCCTGCACCTTCAATACCTTTTAAATCAGACATCATTCCCATATTGATCAAGAATAATAAGATTCCTAAACCGATTCCACCTAAAATACCGCCCATACCTGCCTCTTTCTTATTCTTAAACGTACCACCCATTACGGCTAACATAGCAATTCCAGCAGCCATGTTATAGGAAACATACAGTAATGAACCCATAATCCAATTTCCAGTTGCTGCTGTTTCTTTACTAGAGGAAGAAATGATCTCATTAAAACTAAGATCAGATGTAAAGAATGAGTAACCCGAAATAATAATCATGATGACAAATAAAAATGGTGTGACTGCACTAATGATAGACATTATTTTATTAACATTAAGTAAGAGAGTTCCAATGGTAAGTACTGTCATCACTACAGCTCCTACTACACTTGGAATGCCAAATTGTTCTTCAAAAATAGTACCAGAACCTGCAATCATAATGACAGTTACACCAAATAAGAAAAACGTGATCATAACATCAACCACTCTACCTAAATAACGACCACAAATATGATCGATTATACTTTTATGAGAGCGTGTTTGAAGGGCACAGCCCAAATGTGTAACCTGCATACCTAGAAAAGCAAATAATACAGTTGCTACTACAATTCCCAATACACTGTAGATTCCAAAGCTCGTAAAGAATTGCAATACTTCTTGTCCTGAAGCAAATCCTGCTCCGATGATAATTCCAATATATGCACCTGCAAGATTTACACTGTTTTTCATATGAATTCCACCTTAATTAAATGATTATTCTGACAATTTTGCGTGCACGAAACATTTCTCATTCAATTCTACCCGTTTTTTTCATTAATAACTTTCCAGCTTCAGCGTTTTTACGATAAGGTTTTTCACATCGCTCGCGAAGCTGGAATACTAAAACTGCTTAATTACTCATTTGGTATATCTTTTACTATAAGAAGTAAATTCATCGACAGTTGCGTAATCGACTTTAAAGCCAATACCAGCCGTCTTTGGAACAATAATGACTCCATCTTCCACTGTAACCTCGGGTTGAATGATGTCTTTATGCCAATAATTTGCCGATGCTGCCGTATCACCAGGCATTGTGAAATTATCAAGTGTTGTTAATGCGATATTATGGGCACGTCCGATACCTGATTCCAACATGCCACCACACCAAACCGGTACATTTCGTTCTTTACATAAATCATGAATTTTCTTTGCTTCCGTTAAGCCGCCTACTCTTCCGATTTTAATATTGATGATTTTGCAACTTCCCAACTCAAGAGCTTTTCGTGCATCTTCCACGGAGTGTATGCTTTCATCCAAGCAAATCGGTGTTTTGATTTGCGCTTGTAATGTCGCATGATCCACAATATCATCAGATGACAAAGGCTGCTCAATCATCATTAAATCAAATTGATCGAGTTGTTTCAGTAATTCGATATCTTTCAAACGATAGGCTGAGTTTGCATCTGCCATAATCGGTACATCAGGATATTGCTTGCGTACTTCCCTGATTACATCTACATCCCAACCTGGTTGAATTTTGATTTTGATTCTTTTATAACCATCTTTCAAGCCGTTTTCAATTTTCTTAAGTAAATCAGCTACTGTTTCTTGTATTCCAATACTTATGCCTACATCAATTTTATCCAGTTCTCCGCCTAAAGCTGTACTTAATGGGATATTCTTTTCTTTTGCGTATAAATCCCAGATAGCTCCCTCGATTGCCGATTTTGCCATATTATTTTTACGAATATGTGAGAACATTTCCGATACCTCACTCGGATGTTCTAATTCTTTATCCAACACAAGCGGGATCAGGAAATCTTCCAGCATAGTCCAATTGGTTTTAATTGTTTCTTCGTTATACCAAGGAGCTCCAAACGCGACTGATTCTCCCCAACCTGAAAGTCCCTCTTCATTTTTCACTTCCACTAGGATAAACTCTTTATCTACAAATGTTCCAAAACTAGTTGTAAATGGAGCAGTCAAATCCATATTCAAATGACGTAAACGCACTTCTTTTATTTTCATCTCTATTCTCCTCTTATTCTGTTTTTTTTAATAAGTAGTTTTGGATGTTTTCACCTTGTTTTCGTTCAATTCCTACTACAACATACCCTTTGGAAAAAAGCGTTTGGAATAGTTCACTTGTTTTTACACGCCAATCAATTGCAAGGGAAAGGTTTTCTTTTTTTATTTTTTGAATTTCCGTTGGAATGGGTATAGCCACGACTTCCGCAGTTGTTTCCAAACTATAATCTTCGATGAACGGAAAGCCTTGCTTATTCATTTCCGTCGTTACGATATGCGTCGCTTTATCAGTAAGTTGCTCATCACTCTCAGTTTCTTGCTCTAAATTCCATTCCACCATGAAACGATCAGTGGACAGTCCTTCATTAAGTGCGCCTTTAAGCTCCCCATAACAATCTTCCATATATGTACGGCAAACTGCTTTTAGTTTACCGATATTCAAGTTTGCATTCACACTCTCCAATGGATCATATGTCCAGGTAATTAAATGATAGCCTTTTTTGAGTGCTTCTTCTTTTTGTGCCAATTTAAGTAATCTACCGTATCCCTTCTTTTGATGGTCCGGATGGATAGCTAACAAATGTGAGCAAAGAAAAACCTTTCCATCCTTAAATCCCGGGAAACTGTATTGAAAACCTACTAATTGATTATTGATGTAACCACCTAAAATAATGCCACCATTTTTGACTGCTGTAAGCGTTTGATGGGTAGGGACACAATCCATGCCCCATACGAGAATTTCAAGTTGCTGCACTTCTTGTAAATCTTCTAGAGTAGATAAAGATTTAATGATTAATTCATTTGTCATATCGTCGTTCCCCCTCACCATATTTTTCAAAAGTAAGAATGATCGCTTTCGTTAGAATTTCAATTCCGGATAGCAAAGCTTCTTTATTGAATGTCATATTCGGATGATGTAGACCTGGTGTCAAATCACAGCCTAACCCAAGCATCGTCGCTTTGATTTCTGGTTTTTTTAATGTATAAAAATGAAAATCTTCTCCTCCAGTTGTAATAACTGGAGCTACTAAATTTTCTTTCCCTAGAGTATCAGCAATTGCTTCAGCCATTATTTCTTGAGCTTGGTTGTTCACAATTGCAGCAGCTACATTAGCTCCCGACTCCAGATTAATTTCAACTCCATTTGCGACAGCCAAAGCTTCTGCAACTTTTTCCACTCTTTTAGTAAGGTCTTTCATTACTTCATTATCCTGAGCTCTTAAATCCAATGAAAATGTAGCTTTCCCTGGAATGATATTGGAACTTTCGCCACCTGCAAAAAACTGTGTCATTTTTGCTGAAAAAGGTATGGATGGATTGAGATGGATATTGTTTAACAATGTAACGAATGATGCTCCTATTTCAATAGCATTTTGCCCTTGGTGCGGTCTAGCTCCATGTGCATCTGTCCCTACTATTTCTCCTTTAATAAACTGTGCAGCTCCATGAACAATTGCTGGTGCCGCCTGTCCATCTTTCACTTCCTCCGCTGGTCTTAAGTGCACACCATAAAGAAAATCAACATCATCCACTACTTTTTCGTCAATCATCTTTAATGCACCCGTACCTTTTTCTTCAGCAGGTTGAAAAATGAATTTCAGTTTTCCTTTGGGTTGAAAGTTCATTTCCTTCAATACCAGGAAAACTCCAAGAGCCAAAGTCATATGCCCATCGTGTCCACAGGAATGATTGGCCTGAAACGACCCATGCACTTCTTGCCAAAGTGCATCAATATCTGATCGTAATCCGACAGTGAAACTTCCATTCCCGATTTCTCCAATTACGCCCGTACAATCTTTAAATTTTTTCACAGAGCACTGATTTTCTTTTAAAACATTCGAAATGAATGCTGTAGTATTCACTTCATTCCAACTTGTTTCAGGATGAGAGTGTAAATGGTCAAATATTTCGATAATACGAGGTCTTAATTTTTCAATTGATTGTGTTATATCCATTTCTTTCTCCCCTTTTTTCTGTTAAAAGAAAAAATCATCATCTTGATTGAACGCATCATACATAGCCTTTCTTTCTTTAAATCCCTGCGCGTCTTTAATCGATACACCTGCTACTAAACTATTTAATAATGAGAATAGAACAGGTGCAGTATCGATAGTGGAAGTTCTAGGTGCTGAAATGGGCAATAAAACGTCCGTAAAGTCCGCAATTGGAGCCAATTCAGAATCGGTAACTCCGATTACAAATGCACCCGCTTGTTTTGCCATTTCCGTAATTTTCACAGTTTCTTTCACATAACGATGAAATGAGATTGCTACAAAAACAGAATTTTCAGTTATTTTGTTTAGTTGTAAAAAAATGTCATCTGTATCCGGTCTATATAAATGGACTTCTTCCCTTACAAGTCTAAGCGTAAAAGTTAACCAATGCGCCGCTGAAAATGATAAACGATGTCCGGAAATTAATACTTGGTCGGCTGCCGCCAATTTATCGACTGATTTTGTAAAATCATCATTAGATAGATTTTTTATTGTTTTTTCGATACTGACGATATCTTTCTGCATTACTTGTGCCATGAAGTTTGGCTGATTCGCAACTTCTAGTTTAGAAGAATGATATTCATTCAGGCTACTCTCGAATATTAATTGATTACGAATAAGTTTTTGAAGTTCCGCAAATCCACTTAACCCTAACGAATAACAAAAGCGAATGATGGTTGTTTCACTCACCCCTATATCCTTCCCTAACTTTTGAGCTGAGCTGACTGCAAATGTATGTGAATGAACTAACAAGTAATTTGCTACCTTTTTTTGGCCAGTAGATAATCCAGGGAATACCTCTTTAACTTTTTGCTGCAAATCCATAAAACCTTCCCCTTACAGACAAAATATGAATCCAAAACTTTTTTTATTACTATATGAAGTTTTCACTTCATTTATAATAGAGAATATTTTATCATGGGCATTTTAATAAAACAACAATATTCAGAATTTTTAATAAAAAAACCTTAATAAATATTAAACATTAGTCAAAAAAAACCACGAAGATTCTTCGTGGTTTCAGTTTGTAGACAAAAGGGGTTCGGAATTATAAAATTCCTAACCCCTTTTGAAATTCCCTTTGAATTTTGGTCCAAGGTTAAGATATTGGGRCTCTACGAGCCCACTCTGTTARGCCATTTTTGGACCTTGCCATGTC
>NZ_JBFUIB010000035.1:0-28768 GCF_056402095.1 Peribacillus sp. P4_C12 | reverse complement strand
CACATTATGACGCATGCCTTCCCCGACAACCATAATTAACGCAAGGTTATGTTCCACAATCACTTCATCAGCATGAAGTTCCTGCTTAATGCGCGAAACGATCTTCTTCTCAGCTTCCTCTGTCATTTGATCCTGCCTTAGTATAAGCGTCACATCATCAATACCGGATGGGATATGCTCATATGAAACCCCGTAATCTTCAAGGATATGAAGAAGTTTGCGTCCAAATCCGACTTCACGGTTCATCAAGTATTTGCTAATGTAAATACTGCAAAACCCTTTGTCACTCGCAATCCCAATAACCGGGCCATTCGTATTATCGCGTGTGCTCACAATACGCGTCCCCTGAGCCGCTGGGTTATTCGTGTTTTGGATATGAACAGGAATTCCGGCACGAAATGCAGGAATTAAAGCTTCGTCATGGAACACCGAGAAACCAGCATAAGAAAGCTCACGCATTTCGCGATACGTTAACTCTCGGATTCCCTTTGGATTGGAAACCACGTTTGGATTCACAGCGAAAACGGCATCCACATCTGTAAAATTCTCATACAATTCGGCCTTAACCCCATTGGCAAGAATCGAACCCGTAATATCCGAACCACTCCTTGAGAACGTTAAAACATCGCCATCTAACGTGTAACCGAAGAACCCTGGGAATACTACAATTCCCGGCTCATCACGTAGAGCATATAACCGCTCATATGATTCGGGCAGCACTTTAGTGTATCCATCTTCATCCTTTACAATCAAGCCAGCTTTCTTCGGATCCATATACTGCGCCTCTACCCCACGGCTTTGAAAATAAGCCGCAACCAGCTTCGCATTATTATCTTCACCGCTTGCCTTTAAAGCATCCATATAACGCTTCGGATTATTTTGATCTGCACGTAACAACGTGTGCAAATCTTCACGAATCTCTTTAATGACATCCTCTGAAATATCTAATTCTTCAGCAATACTCGCATACCGAGTGACCACATCTTCTATCAAAAGCTGGCCATTCTCACCTCGTAGTTGCTGTTCGGCAACTTCAATCAATAAATCCGTCACCTTTATATCATCGGAATTGCGTTTCCCTGGAGCCGAAACAACAACAATCTTCCTCTCTGGATCAGAAACCACAATTTCGAATACTTTTTTTAACTGTTCACCTGACGCAAGTGAACTCCCGCCAAACTTCGCAACTTTCATCCCGACATCCCCTATTTTTAAAAATATTCTGTCAAAATTAACTCTCCCTATTATTACGTGTTTTGACAAAACAATCAAGAGTTAATTCCGTTATACAAGGACATTTGTATTTTCTATAAAGACAAAATCGATAAAATTATTGAATGAGGATGCAGAAAAACGTATAATAATCTCCCTTCTTTGTAGCACTTTTCACATTTTATACGGTTCATTTACAAAAAAAAAACGCCAAAACAAAATACCTAGATTCTGTTTTGACGGGTTAAATTAAATATATTAGAATCAGTGAATCCATTGAATCACTCGATAGGATTCATCCTGTATTTTTCTGTGCTTTTCCCTAACCTAGTAACTGTCAATAACTGCCTAAGATCACCATTCTTAATGAGCTTTGATTACAGAATGAAGATCCTCTTCTTCTGCATTCGGTGATAGATACATTGCGTCTGCCAGACAATAGGCTTCGTAACAGTCATTTTCGAAAAATGACCAGAGGGGCTCCAACCGCATAAGAGGCTCCTCTAATGTTTAGCGATTATCTACAGTTTCCGGATACAAGTCGTGATTCATCAAGCGGAAATTCGCCATTTCCTCAAACTTCGTCCCTGGTTTCCCGTAGTTTGTGTATGGATCAATAGAAATTCCGCCCCTAGGTGTGAACTTGCCCCAGACTTCAATATATTTCGGATCCATCAACTCGATTAAATCGTTCATGATGATGTTCATGCAATCTTCGTGGAAATCACCATGGTTGCGGAAGCTGAACAAATAAAGCTTCAAAGACTTGCTTTCGACCATCTTCACACTAGGAATATAGCTGATGTAAATGGTTGCAAAGTCCGGCTGTCCAGTAATTGGACATAGGCTTGTAAACTCCGGACAATTGAACTTGACAAAGTAATCCCGGTTCGGATGCTTGTTATCGAACGACTCCAAAATTTCAGGCGCATAGTCGAATGTATATTTTGTGCCTTGATTCCCAAGTAATGTGATATCTTTTTTTAATTCTTCTTCTTTTCTTCCAGACATAAAAAGTCCTCCTCTTCCACGTTTCACAGGGAGATTCATAAAGTGGGCCTCTATATAACAAAAACCATATCTCCTCAAAGATATGGTTGATTCGCGAAAAATATCAAAGCCATAGTTTTTTTAAGAGGGTGATGCTATGAACCTCTCCCGATTTTCGGGAAATATTTTAAAATTGTCATAGTAAATATAGAAAAAAATATCTAATCTGTCAATCATACTTTTTAAATTTAGTTTGATTCCTACATGTATTCAGCTTAAAATGTAGAAGAAGTTTATCCTACATGAAGGAAGAGATTAAAGCAATGTGGATCTTTGCAGCACTCATCACCAGTTTGTGTTTCGGAATCAATAACAGCATTTTTAAATGGAGTAGCGGAAAGGGTTACTCAAAGGTACATATCCAATTTTTCTTTTATTTTGTAGCTTTTATTTTGGCCATATCTTATGGAGTACTTGTGGATGGTTTGAACCTGAACTTGCTTTCTATCATGCTAGGTGCAGCAATTGGTGTATTGAACGCTAATGGGAATATCCAGATGGCAAGCGCCTTTGAAAAAGGTCCGGCAAGTTTGACATCTCCATTAATTGCAGCGAATGCAATATTCCCCATTCTCTGTGCAGCATTAATTTTTCACGAACATATTTCTTCCTTGCAGTGGAGTGGAATAGCCTGCATGCTTCTCGCTACTTTAGTCATTCAGTATACACCTAATGCTAAAGGCAATCATCAATATTTACCTTGGATTATGCACACTTTATTTTCCATTTTATCTTTTGGTGTGCTCGGCATCTTAATGACGACATCAACACGTCTTCATTTAAACTCCCTTGATATTCTAGTATCAATGTATGGGGGCGGAGCTCTTTATCTTCTTTCGGCTTTGGCCTTTAAGAATGAAAAAATCAAGCTACAAGAAGTCAAAATTGGTTCCTTAGTAGGTTTTTTAAGCATCATAGCCTATGGATGTTATTTCTTTGCGTTGAATACCGGCATCGCAAGCATCATTTTCCCTGTCGTCAGCCTAAACTGTTTAGTGGTCGTATTTGCTGGATGTTATTTATTCAAAGAAAAACTAAAATCCTATCAAATTGCCGGCGTATTTGCAGCCTTAATCGGAATTATCTTAACCAAAATTTGAATAATAAATTTTCTAAAACAACCTGGCTGTTATGCAAACTAGCCAGGTTGTTTTTATATGGGAAATAGGGTCTGACCCCTACACAACAAGCCTTTAACACTGATACAACAATCTTTATGCAAATAAAAAATCTCGGGAAATGGGGTCTGGCCCCAAAAAGTGTTGACATTTCTTTTTAAATATCAGATAATTATGAATATTAAATCTTCACCTTCGTTGCTTTCGAAATGTTTGAAAAATCTTCAGCTTTGGGAATAAAAGAAGTACGTACAACACTCCCATTTAATACTGAATTAAGAAAGGAAAGATGCATAATGGTAAAAGTTACAGTAACAGTTGATTTCCAAGGAAAATCTTATCAAACTAACGTCCTTGCTAAACCAGGTACTAATCAAGAAGAAATTTTACAACAAGCCCTTCATCAAGTGGAAAAACAATGGAAAGCATAAAAAAGCAGGCTTCGTTTTAGAAACCTGCTTTTTTTATTACCTTTTCAGATATAATTTACCAAAATTACTTTTCACATGCACTTATACTAATAAACAAATTAACCCTTTTCAATACTGTTTTACTTATGTACTTCTATTGTTTTATTATCCTAATGCATTTTTTTGAATTTTTTCTATTCGAAGAACCCCTCGATTACGATTTCCTCCCACTTTTAATTGTTTTTTTCATATTATACCAATATAAAGACGTCAGCTTGTGAACGCTTTTACACTCAATCTGAATAACTAGTACTTTAGTATTTYCAATAAAGAAGGAAAGAAAGGTACCTAAATGAACAGGGCTTTATTAACTATAATTTTTACCATCGAATAAAAAAATGGATTACACAATAAATAATTTAGAAAAAAAGACAGTCTTTTTAAAGACCGTCTTTTTTTTATGTTCCTTTTAAACAAAATCCCTTATTACTGGCATAGAACGTTCTTGCAGGCTATCGGAAAGCAAACTATACGCAACTAATTTCTTCTTGTACTGTTTGACTACATCCACGTGGTCGTTGTAAATGTGCACAAGTAACCTAACATCCTTTTTGCCGCTTTTAGTATCAATGACTAATGGGGTCCCATTGTTTTCTGGATGTAAAAACAATTGCTCGTTCCCTGGAAATATATGATTTTTTTTCAAAAATATAGCTTCATTAAAATAATTAATAACTTGAATTTTGTCTTCACCTTCCAAGCGTTTTCCGTCAATGGTTACGATGCAATTCGCGTCACTAAGTTCTGAATGCAGTTTAAATTTGCTGATAATCCAATTCACTGCATCGGTTGGAAGACAGGTAACTAATAGCTTAACCAAGCTTATGAGAATTGTTAAAATCAAAACAGGCAATGTCATATTTCATCATCTCCGCTAAGTTCTAAATTAATTATTATATCCCTAATTATATCAAAGGGGCGGACAGTTTTTCTTTGAAGATGTGACCGTTCTATTAACGTTTCACTTATGGTGAAACGTTAATAGAACGGGTGCCTGAAGAAGGGCACTAAAGATACGAAGACTAGATTAATGCGTAATCAGTCTAAAATGTACGCAGTATAGTAGAAATTAAGGAAATTATAGAAACCACTAAATTATTTTAACGGCTTGTTGAATTCTTTTTTATATAAAAAGATGATTATTATTCTCTTTGATTCACTATTGGCTGGTACTAAAGCTACAGATAAAGAATACGTTTCAAAACCCGGAAGAAGCATTAAAGGCATTACCATTACCTTTTCCCTCTCCTCCAAATGAATCTAAGGGTAAGCCAATCGATAATCCGAGCAAACTGTAAAAGACCCAATAAAGGGGCCGCTATCTCGTCCTAGAAATAATGAGCAATGATTGGGGTAAAAACTCAACATTTATTATTTAAATTATAATGAAAAAAGATGTTTTTTGTTTGAAGATTCCTCGAATTTTCAAGGAATTCTTGTGTATAACGAATCTAGCTCCTATCTTCTTACCCATATTTTCTCCCATTCCCTGTAAATAAAACATTCTGAAATGGTTATACTAAACTTAATTGGTTCATCTTCATCCTTCATAACAAAACAAATTTCTATGATGAAGTGATTAAAATGGTATATAAATTTCCACTTACAATAATTAAATACAAAAAAACTGGGCGTCATCAAGACGCCCAGTTTTGTAGGAATGGATTATTGATATCCCCAAATCATTGTTAGCATTGTACCGAAAATTGTAACCAATGCAACAAACAATCCGTAATAAACGTTTGTGTAAATCGATGCTTTATCCTCAGACTCTCCTGCATGCATGAACATAACCAATTGAAGTGCTGCTTGCATGAAGGCTGTAACAAGTAGGATGATCATTGCCATTTTAAGTGAGAGATCAAACACTATAACTGATAGTGCAACCAAAGTCAGGATTAGTGAAAAGGCAAATCCCATAACTTGGCCCCGTGGGAATAATTGTTTCATATTACATCATTCCTTTCAGGTAGACGAAACTGAAGATGAAAATCCAGACAACGTCTAAGAAATGCCAGTAAAGAGAAAAGATGAAAGCTTTGTTTGCTGTTTCTGGAATCAGACCGCGTTTTTTAACCTGCAGAATGATGAATGTTCCCCAGAATAAACCAAGTGTAACGTGAGCTCCATGCGTACCTAGTAACGTAAACAAACTAGATAAGAAAGCACTTGTTTGAATGGTTGCTCCTTCATGTACATACTCCACGAATTCATAGATTTCGACTCCCAAAAAGCCTAAACCAAGAATAAGGGTGATAACGAAGAAACTAAGCATCGCTTTCTTACTACCAAGTCTCATTGCATTGATTCCAAGACCAATGGTAAAACTACTAGTTAAAAGAAAAATTGTTTGAAGCATTAGGGTTGGTACTTTAAAAAGGTGTTCCCCTGTTGGACCATTTCCAGTACCGTTAACTAATACAAAATAAGTGGCGAACAGTGTAGCGAAAAGAGCTATTTCTGCCCCCAGGAAAATCCAAAATCCAAAAATCTTTAAGCGATTTTCTTCCGTGCTATATTCTAGTGGCAGCGAGTTATCTATTTTCATTACTTAGCACCTCGCAATTTATTTTCAGTTTCTTCAATCTCTTCAACGGAGATATAACGTCCGTGATCTTTTTCGAATGAACGGTGAGCCATACAAGCAAAGATACCAAGTGTTGCAATGATTGCAATGATCCACATGCTGAATACCATTGCAAAGCCCCAAACGAAGAAGATACAGCTCATGATAAACGGCACACCACTGTTATTTGGCATATGAATCTTTTCTACTTTACCACCAAATAATTTAAAGCCTTTTTTCTTAGAATCCCAGAATGCTTCTGTAGAATCAACTGTAGGCACAATTGCAAAGTTATATTCTGGTATTGGTGTATGTGTAGCCCACTCTAGAGAACGTGCATCCCATGGATCGTTTGAAATATTTCTTGATGCATAACGAGTACTCCAATAGATGTTGTACACAATAAGCGCGAAACCTATTGCTAAGCCAATTGCTCCAACGAAAGAGAGCATATTCAATGGACCATAGCCCGTTGATTCAGAGTACGTATACATACGACGTGCTTGCCCATCTAAACCAGTGATGAACATCGGGAAGAATGTTACATTAAAGCTGATTGTAATGAACCAGAACGACCATTTCCCAATCTTTTCGCTCAACATGAAACCAAACATTTTTGGCCACCAGTACGTGAAACCAGCAAGTACGGCAAATACAGTACCAGGGATTAAAACGTAGTGGAAGTGAGCTACTAAGAACATTGTATTATGGTATTGGTAGTCAGCACTTGCCATGGCAAGCATAACCCCGGTTACCCCACCGAGCGTGAAAATCGGAATGAAAGCTAAAGAGTATAACATTGGGACGGTAAAAACGATTTTACCTTTCCAAAGTGTGAACAACCAGTTGAAAATCTTAACACCGGTCGGAACAGCGATTGCCATTGTGGTAATCGAGAAGATACCGTTAACCATTGCACCGTGACCCATTGTGTAAAAATGGTGAGCCCATACAACGAAAGATAGAGTAGAAATAGCTACCATCGAGATAACCATCGAATTATACCCGTACAGGTTACGACGTGCAAAAGTCGAAATGATTTCACTGTAAATACCGAATGCCGGAAGAATAACTATATAAACTTCAGGATGTCCCCAAACCCAGAACAAGTTCGCCCAAAGCATATCGCTACCGCCATTGGCCATCGTAAAGAATTGAGTTCCGAATAGACGATCCATTGTCATCAACGCAAGTGCCACTGTCAATACAGGGAAAGCGAAAACGATAATGAAGTTTGTGATCAAGATAGACCATGTGAACATTGGCATTTTCATTAAGTTCATACCAGGTGCTCTCATTTTCAAGATTGTTACGATAAAGTTGATACCAGTCAGTAATGTACCGATACCAGCTATTTGAATTGCAATCGCGTAATAGTTCGAACCTACTGATTCACTGAAATCGTTACTTGCCAGTGGGAAGTAAGATGTCCAACCTGCATCAGGAGATCCACCAACTACGAAAGAGATGTTAAATAGCATTGCACCCATAAAGAATAACCAGAAGCTTACTGCGTTTAGACGTGGGAATGCTACGTCACGTGCTCCAACTTGTAATGGTGTAACAATGTTCATTAACCCAATGATAAATGGCATAGCCATAAACAGGATCATGACAACCCCGTGTGTTGTAAAGATTTCATTATAATGCTGTCCATCCAACAAACCGTTATCAGGCACAGCAGTTTGAGCACGCATCATGATAGCATCGGCTCCACCACGGAAAAGCATAAGTAGTGCAGACAAGATGTACATGATACCAATACGTTTATGGTCAACCGTTGTTAACCACTCACGCCATAAGTAACCCCATTTTTTAAAATAGGTAATTCCGACAACAACCGCAAGCATGGTTAAGCCAATAGCAACCATGGATGCATAAATCGCTGGACTTGGATGAGGTACGGCAAATCGATCAAAGTAATCCATACTTTTGTGACTCCTTTCAGGAAAATATTCCTTGTGTAAACCTAGTTGTTTTATCGAGTGAGATTAATTCTTAATGATTCATGTTGCTGTGTTCTGAATGTTCCTCGTGTGAATCTTTGGTGGATTCATCGGATTTCTCAGAATCAGTTTTTTCAGTATCAGATGATCCGTGCATACTATGACCAGCATGTTCCCCTTCAGGAGCTGGAGAAAACTCTAAGTGAGTTCCAGTGTAAGTGGATTGTCCCACATGACCAGGTTCTAATAATTTATTGAATTTTTCCTCAGTAATCGGTTCAGCAGTAGCTTTAATTTCATCTACCCACTTATCATATTCTTTTGTAGGCATTGCCTTAACGTTGAACGTTTGCTGAGCAAAACCTGAACCACTGAAGTTTGAATTTCGACCCATATAATCTCCTGGAACATCAGCTGCTAAGTGCAACGTGTTTACCATGTCCGACATCGCGTATTTTTGTCCTCCAAGTTGCGGAATCCAGAAACTAGCAATTGGTCCGTATGAATAAAGTTTAAATTCAATTGGTCGGTTAGTCGGTATAAACAGATAGTTAACTGTTTCAATATCTTCTTCCGGATAACTAAAATGCCACTTCCAGTTAGAAGATGAAGCGTAAATAACTAATGGTTCTTGCTCTTGGTATCCTTTAGGTGTTGCCTCAACTTCATTTGTTGTTTTAACAGTAACAACTGATAGGAAAGCGACGATTAAAATTGGGATCGCAACCCAAATTATTTCAAGAACCTTACTTCCTTCAATATGAGGTGGTTCATAATCATCACGCTGTTTGGATGCACGATATTTCATTATCATGAAGATATACAGTACAATAACGACAAGAACGACAAAGGCCATTGTCCATATCGAAATCATAATAACATCTGCTTGTGTTGCAGCTACTGGCCCTTTAGGGTCCAAGACCATTAATGGGTTATCGCAACCGGTTAGCACAGTGGCAATAGTAAAAAGTATAGTTAATAAAGCCCATTTTATTTTCATAGTACTACCCCTTTCTTACATAATAAAATTCCTATTGGTAATTATTCGGACAAAGTGTTACCATGTTCACAAACCCCGACATACCAATATTAATCCCAAGTGTATAAAAAGACAATACAAAGTGACATCTGTCACATAAAGTTCATGAAAGAGCAGTAAGAAGATGGTAACTGAACTGAAATGTTCGAAAATCTTTATGAAATGAAATATAATAATTGTTTAATATCTTACTTACGGAGAATTCACTTATTAGTGAAGGATTTGCAAGTATTCCCGGTTCTTTTTCCATTTAATGTTACTTTAATATAATGAATTTTCACATTATATTCTCCCTCGTACATTACCTCAAGACTGGATTTAAATTACTGAATATTCAAGTTTTATTACCTCTCCTGTTAAGAAGATAGCTATCGATGGAATCGTTAATGGATGTTGATGGTATCCAGGATTAAAAACGAATTTTTCTCACTCGACCATGGACTCGGTAACGGCATTGTATATGATGTTGTTTTCCCTGCTTCATTACCCTTGTCGTACAACACTTGCCATTATATATAAGGAAACAAAGAGTGTGAAATGAACATTTTGATCCTTTATGATGCCTACTTGAATGCCTTTCTAGGACATTTGCTGTGGCACATTTAGCCATTCTAATAGGCTTGGTTAAAATAGGGGAAAGGAAAATGGGGGAAAGTCGTATACATTATATTAGGACTAATCACAGGCACACTTGTACTACTTTGCTCTATAACAGGGTTAATCTTATTTAAGAACAATAATAAAATATTGGTAATCAGGTTCCTTCTTCTCGCAATACTTATTGCCCTGTCAGTATTACTTTTCCTAAACTGCTGTTTAGTCCTGTCCTCCTATTTTTGCGGGAGTAGGCTATTTGTGTTTTGTAAATATGAATGGGGCATGAAAAAGGGATATCCTTTCACACCTCAAAATTTATAAAGTGACCAGGGGGCAGGCCGTTTCCCCACATGTTACTTCAAGCGCATTAGTCCATTCACTTTTCTGGAATTCCTCCACCTGAATAAAGGAAACTCACTACTTAAATATCCAATTTTGACAACTGCATCCCTTTTGTTTCTTTTATTATATGCACATAGAAAAACCACGAAAAATGGACCTTTTTAAAGTGTCCATTTTTCGTGGTATAGTTCAGAGTTCAGAATGTAGAGTTAGAACTTTTCATTCAGGAATGTAGTGAGTTTGATGTGGATGGCCAAGCCATGTTGTATGTACACATATTCTAAATCAACTGGATTTGGATCATTGAATATGCTTTCATTGTTGGAGCATTTGTTAACTAGTTGGTTACGCTTTAATCGTGTACAACCTACTGCCATGCCCAAGAAATATTTCAAGCGATCCTTTGAATACACGTTCTCTAGAGTGGGCTACTCTCTGTTCCCAGTTCCAGAATACAACTTCACTATCATACCGACAGCTGATTCTTCACTAGCATTCCGGATGTAGCTTCATCTACCTGAAAGGAAATTTGAGTATGAAACAGTTATTTCCACGTGGACATGTTATGGGGTTCATATTCTCCATGGTTCTTACATCCGTTGCTCTTGGTGTTGATGTATATGACCTTTCTTTGAGAACAGGAATGATAGTCCTTATAGTAGCTTCATTCCTGCAAGCAGGTGAACAACTAGATTAGTTCATGCATGCTTGTGAATCTGATGATAAGAAAGCCATCTACGAAAACGGTATTACGCTCTATTCATTGCTTTAGTTACTGAACTCGGTACTTCTTTTTGTTTTAACTTTTGAATTTATTTTTATGATTTTAGTTGTTTCCGGTACAACTGTTTTACCCTTATGTGTGTTCATCACCATTTCTTCTGTCAGGACAAAAAATATACCAACTAGGAAAATGGCAGCTGCGCTTAATGTAATGGCCATTCCAACAGCAGTTAATATATAATCCTTATTGTAATCGCTTACAAATAAACTTAAAGCAAAAATAATAATTCCGATTACACAACCTGTGCCTGATACCCACTTCACTGCATCTAACATCTTCTGATTAGCTTCCATTATTTCATCCCCTTTCTTTCTATTTTATTACATTTCACAAATTTGTCAAACTTTTTATAATTTTCAATATATTCACAATGAAAACCTTGACAAATTAAAGTTATTACAACTCACTTTTAGGTATTCAAGACTATATGGAAAATAAACCAAATAGTTAAAATACACTACCTATTTTTCCGATAATATCCATTTTTTATACTATTATTTATTTTTTATTATTTACCCAAATATTTTATCGACTCATTAGCTATAAAAATGACTCCTGCCAATTGCTCAGGAGTCATTTCTCTTTTTTTATGAATTTTGTAACGTAATCGTTAAGGTTTTCTCTTCATTACCTCGATACACTTTGACCTTTACTTTATCGCCGATTTTCTTATCTGTGTATAAGTATTTCCTTAATTCAGCAGAGGTACTAATTTTCGTTCCATCAATCTCCACAATGATATCCTGTTGCTTAAGTCCTCCATTCGCATCCGCCGATCCAGTTTCTATACCCGTTACCATTACACCTGACTTTGCAGCTTCAGGGACATTTTGAAGGTAATACTGTGGCAGTTCTTCTGTGTTCGCCAAGCTGACCCCTAAATATGGCCGCGTGATTTTTCCATTTTCAATCAGTTCCGTTACAATCGGTATTACGTCATTACTTGGTATAGCGAAACCTAAGCCTTCCACACCGCTTTCAGAAATTTTCAAACTGTTTATGCCTATTACTTCACCAGCAGTATTGATTAATGCACCTCCACTGTTACCAGGATTAATTGCCGCATCTGTTTGAAGGACATCAAGTTCCCACTCTCCGTCAGATGTATCGACTGATATGGAACGCCCAGTTGCACTTACAATTCCTTGCGTAACCGAACGTGAGAAATCAAGTCCGAGAGGGTTACCAATGGCCAAAACTTCTTCACCTGGACGCATTCTATCTGAATCTCCAAAATTAATTCCCTCTGGTGCTACCGAGGCATTAATCGTCAAAACCGCTAGGTCTGTTAAAGCATCTGCACCAACAACTGTTGCAGTTGCCTTTTGTCCATCATACAATGAAATTTCTACTTCCTTAGCACCTTCAATAACATGATTATTCGTGATGATATAGGCCTTACCATTATCTTTTTTATAAATAACTCCTGACCCCGTGCCGCTCTCAACAGTTTCGCTCTCCGTGCTTTGCTGCTGGAATGGGTTCTGATTTTGCATCTCTTGTAAATTTACGACACCTACAATCGATTTTGAAGCTGATTCAACCATATCTGCTCTTTCATTTGAATCTGTGCTTGTCGATAACTTTTCTGTATTTATACTCTTATTCTTTTCCACGCTCTCGGTTTGTTCTGCCCCTGCAGTTTGTGATGATTCGGTCACTGTATTTTTCTCTGCATCTATAAAATCTCCGCCAAATACAAATACAGAAGATGTAACTATAGAAGCAACAGTTCCAGAAACAAGACTAGTTAACCAAAGCGACTTGCCCTTTTTCGGTTCAGCTTTCACCCGAACTTGCTCATCCCCATTATAATTCTCCATCCTTTATCCCTCCTATGAAAGTCCTTTACTTGGCTCCATCATAAACAGTAATTATTAAAAAATTCTTAAGAAATAAAGAATACGGCAAACTTTTTACAAAAAAGATAAAATGAATGTAGATTTGACCGAAAAAAGAACAATATTGACTGGTTAATAGCTCTGAGATTTCTTACCTCCCATTACGAAAAAAAAAGATGCCTCAAATAACAAGGCACCTTTTTCATCCATTCTATTTCTTACATAAGCTCATAGACTTCTTTTGTCTTCTTATTCACGCCATACCAACCCCAAGTAGCCTTATGCCCACTTCCCTTACTGTCATTGACCATTTCAAACACTTGGAATATGTAATCTCCCTTTTCATCTTCACGATCATATTGAATTTGAAGCTGAGGATAGTTTTCCATGTCAGCGTAGTCTTTCACAAGATTTTCCGCCTGAGCTTTCGTCAATGTCTTATCTGAATCCTTGTTACTCTCGTGATTTCCTTTATCAGCTAGCTTCGATGTGGCGGGGGCCTCCACTGGCTTATCCTCTTCTTCTGACTCGATAACTGGGTCTTCAGACTCATCCCTCGATTGCTCTGCGTCAGTGTCTTCAACTGGCTCTGCACTGGCTTCTCCAGCTTCTGAGGACATTCCAATTGCCTTTTGTACCATGAGTTTACTTTTCTCATAATTTGCCTTATATGCAGCAGCTTCTTCAAAAAACACTTGAGACGCCTCAAAATCTTGTTCCTCGTATTTCTTCATTCCATCTGCCAAAAGGACGCAAAGTTCCATTAACTCTTTCATCTCCCCTGTTTGGTCTTCTTTATACGCTAATTCAAATGCCTCATGGGCCTCTAAATAATTTGCCTCTTCCACCTGACTTTTTCCTAGCTCCATGTTGGAATCGTAATTCCTGGTGGTACAGCCTGAAACAATTAATGCCATCATTAAAATAAATATGAGTAATCTCTTCAAAAAGTCACTCCTCACTTTTACTGAATACACATACACTTCCATATTATTCTATAAATCTATCTTACCCGATTTCACAAGAAATATCTGACATCTTTATCTCTATCGATTTATTATGGAGAATGTTCACTTTTATGATTATATTTTTACAAATAGTGGTACATCATAGATAAACGCTTGAAAGGGTGAAGAAAAAATGTTGTAGGAAAAACAGACCTATCATGTGGATTTGGTCAGCGGCGATGTACTAGGAAAAAAACTTGAGGAAAATCCAAGCTTTACTATATACGCTACAGATGAAGAACTAGCAGAATTAAAGCAATGCCTAGAGGAACATCGAACAGATGACTTGGAGTCATATGCCCGTTCTCATGTACCATATCTTCTCTATCATCATGACCGGGCAAATGATAAATACGATGAAGCTACGAAAAAGCTGTACGCCATCATTTATAAATTAGGCGATGAAACAGCCCGAAACCATATTGAAGAAATCAGCATATTGGCAGATAACAAATTCAAAGGCAACGAGGAAATCCAAAACTTTAAATAGGAGAATGCTTAAACAGAACCTGAAATAACAAGTTTCTATTTTTTAAAAGAACGAGAATGAAAAAAGCATCTTCGAAAGAAAGTGATTTAACACATGAGGTACATCAGACGATCAGAGTGTTTGGAGTTTTTTAGGAAGAAAATTATGATGGGATTAGTTTTGGAAATGCATAATCCTAAATAAAAATATACCAGAACTGTTTCATTTAATAGGTAACGATTCTGGTATATTTAACGTTTTGCGGATTACTTTACAATGAAAAATAAGGTGTCATTCACACATAAGTCTAGTGTTTTTGCTTATAATAGGTAACCGCTAGCGCAAGGGCAAGTACGGTTCCTTTAACGATGTCCATCGCGTAGTATGGGACAGACATCATAATCAGTCCGTTTTGAAGGATTCCAATCAGGACTGCACCGATGAAGGTTCCGAAGGCATTCGGTTTCCCTGCTCCTAGAACGGATGAACCAATAAATGCTGCTGCAACAGCATCCATTAAGTAAGGAGACCCGGAATTGATTTCGGATGTCATGACGCGGGAAGCAAGAACAATTCCCCCGATTGCGGCAAAGAGAGCCGAAAGGAGATAGGCCAGTACTTTGTATTTATTTACCGAAATTCCAGAAAGTCTGGCAGCTTCCTTATTTCCCCCAATAATGTACATATAACGACCGTGCTTGGTATAAGTTAAAAAGATATGGGTAGCTATCACAATGACTGCCATGATCAGAATAATCCAAGGGACCTGTCCAATCTTAGCGAAAAATGGGCTGATCAGTCCTTCAGCGAACGTTCCATCAGGCATGACCATATTTTGTGAAACCGTTGCTCCTTTTGTATAGGTAAGGGCAATCCCTTGGATGATGAACATGGTCGCTAATGTCATCAGCATGTCAGGAATTCTCAATTTTACAATCATGAATGAATTTAATGCTCCTACTACAAGCGACGCACCGATTGCAGCTAATATCGCAATCAGGGTATCCTGCGAAAACCAAACAAACATCGAAATGACGATCGCATTAGCCAATGATGCTACAGAACCAACGGATAGGTCAAAACCATCCACAGTTAAGGATATCGTAATTCCAATCGCAATGATGGTCACGATTGAAATAGAACGCAGAATGTTAATTAGATTATTAGCTTGAATGAAAGATGGATTTGAAAAGGCAAATATCCCAACCAAAATAATAATCGTCAAGATTGTGCCGTATTTATAGAAAAAGTCGAATAAGTCTACTTTTTTCTTCGCTTTTGTTGTCTGTGTGAGAACAGGAATCGGTGTGCTCATCCTATTTGCCTCCTGTTGAGTAGAATAGTAATTCTTCTTCATTGGTTTTGCTTGTCTCTAATTCGATGACTGTCTTTCCACCATATAACACATAAGTTCGATTAGTAATACCCATGATTTCAGACAACTCAGATGATGCATATATAATTGCCTTTCCATTTCTGGCAAGTTGGGCAATCAATTCAAATATGTCCTTCTTTGCCCCTACATCGACGCCTTTTGTAGGTTCATCAAATATGTATACATTTGCATCAGCAATCAGCCACTTTCCGATAGCGACCTTTTGTTGATTACCACCTGACAAGTTTTCAACCTTAGCTTCCTCTGAAGGGGTTTTAATACCAAGACTCGTAATAAGTTCCTTCGCTTTTTTCTTTTCCGCCTTACGATCTACAAAGCTGAATATCTTGCTGAATTTCCCGATACTTGCTGCAGTCAAGTTCGTTGCAACTGATTCCTGAACAAGAATGCCTTCTTTCCTGCGTTCTTCCGGTACAAGTGCCAGACCACTTTTTACTGCATGATGCGGTGTTTTCAATGAAAGCTTTCTACCATTCATCACGACTTCCCCTGTTGTGATAGCAGTATGACCGAATAGGGTTTTACATAGCTCTGTTTTCCCTGCTCCAACCAATCCTGCCAAACCAACAATCTCTCCTGCTTTTAGATGAAGGCTAACATTTTTAACTTTTTCGGCATCTGACAGTCCCTTCACTTCCAGAACAACTTCACCAATCGCAGCATTTACAACAGGGAACTGTTCATCCATTGTTTTCCCAAGCATTCCCTCGACCACTTCGTTTTGAGTAATATCCGCTACTTCTCGGCATGCAACACTTTTCCCATTCCTCATAATCGTAATTTCTTCACAAATTTCAAAAATCTCTGGAAGACGATGGGAAATAAATATGATGCCAACGCCTCTTTGCTTTAATTCATTTACAATTCGAAATAGTTCTGTCGTCTCCGTATAACTTAACGGAGCAGTTGGTTCGTCGAGGATCAGGAATTTGCATTCAGTCGAGACTGCTCTTGCAATCAGAACCATCTGTTTTTCAGCCAAGGTAAGATCTCTTACCAGCTTTTTCGAAGAGACACCAATTTTCATCTCTGCCAGGATATAAGTGGCTTTTCTATGCAACTCTTTCCAATGGACCATTTGTTTTTTGCCCATGTTTTGCACCGTATCATTCAACATTACATTTTCCCCAACAGTTAAATAAGGAATGAGTGCCGTATCTACTTCCTGATAAACAATTTGAATACCTTGTTCCTGTGCAGCCTTCGGTGAACGGATATCCTGCTTCTTTCCATCCAGAAAAATTTCACCTGTATAATGGGCATGAGCGCCCGATAAGACCTTCATTAGCGTAGATTTCCCTGCTCCGTTTGCGCCGACCACTGCATGGGCTGTCCCTGATTGTACTGAAAAATCAACTTCACTAAGCGCCTTTACTCCCGGAAATTCAATCGATATCTTTTTCATTTCTAGTTGTGTGCTCATGCCCATTCCCCCTATTAAACAGACACTCTCTTCACTAGAAAGAGAGTGTCTACTGACTCTGTTTTTTACTTTTTATAATGATCTTTCAATACTTTCATCCATTCTTCTTCAAATTCCGTTGATACTCCCCATCCTTCGACAATACCGGACAAGTTGGCCATGTTGACCGCTTCTTTTGAAGCTTGAATCTGCTCTTGTGAAATAAGTGAAGCTTCTAAGTCATATGTTTGCGGTGTTTCTTCACCCGCTAATTTTTTTGCTAAAATCCTCATATTCACTGCACCAATCAATTTCGGATCGACAGCTGCCGTGTAAGACCAAGAACTGCCTTTCGCTTGAATCTCCTGAAGATCAGCATTAGATACGTCGATTCCGTATATCTTCACTTCATCGCGGCCAGCTTCTTTAATCGCACGAGCCGCTCCAATTGCGAATGCATCCCATGTTGCGAAAATCGCATCTAGTTTGCCTTTGGGATATTTATTCAACATTGCGGCTACCGCATTTTGTGTCTGAACTGAAGTATCTGCAGATGCTACTCCGAATCTTTCGACTTCTTTAATCCCAGGATTTTCTTTTAATTTTTCCTGATACACCGCATTTCTTCTCACCATTGGCGGGAAACCATCTACCCAAAGGTATGCAATCGCTGCTTCACCTTTTTGTTCTTCTATCAATTTATCAAAAGCCAGAGTTGCCAATGCTTCATCATCCTGTGAAGTTAAGGTCACACCGTCAATTTTAGATAAGTCGCTAATAGAGTCGAATGTAACAACGCTCTTTCCTGCATCAACCAACTTTTGAACGTCATTCACTGTTGCTGCATCATCACCATGGGAGATAATATAGCCGTCATAATCTTCTTGTAAAGCCTGGGCGATTGCATCATGGAATTTAGCCGTATCGCCATTTGCTGTATACGTATCCACTTGAAAACCTAATGCTTCTCCTTCTTCCTTCGCTCCAGCTAAATATTGAGCCGTATGATCATCTCCGCCAATTTTACGAATGACTTTGATTTTGGCACCTTCCCCTTTTGCAAATCGTTCTGGAACATTTTTAAAGGATACTTTTTCATCCTTCTTTGATTCTGTTGAACTTTGTCCTGAAGAGCAGCCCGTTAAAAGCAAAGCCGAAGCTATGACCGAAACGAAAACCCTTTTAAAAATTGACTTCCTCATTTTAGTTCCTCCTACTTTCCAATCATTAATCTTATCAATTAAGTTGGTGTAAATCCCAAAATAAAAACCTCTCTAGAATAGAGAGGTTTAATCAGCTGATTTGCAGACTTATCCCTCTCTTATCTGTCAAAACATTTCTGTTTTGCAGGATTTAGCACCAATTCCTAATGGAACGGTTGCTGGGCATCTTAGGGCCAGTCCCTCCGCCACTCTTGATRAGAGAATATAATGTGTTACGTTTTTCGTAATTACCACTTTATAGGGATATAGTCGTAAAGTCAATAGATTTTTGAATATTTAAAATGTTTCTTGTTACACTTATTTTCTTTGTAGCTTAGCCAGACGCTTTTTCTCGATCTTTTCAAGTCTTTCTAACTGACGTAGTTTCACTTCAAACAGAGTAATCGGGTCACGGTATACTTCCGGATTTTCTCTCATATGCTCCAGTGCTGCCTGATGATCTTTGATTTCAGTCTGTGTTTGTTCTATCGTCTTTTGAAGTAAGGCAAATGAACTGCGATAGAAAAGTGAGATATCTCTATCCAAAGATTTTTCAAACAATCCGAATTGTGTAAGGAAACGGTCACTGATCATTTCTGCAACATCCAGGTAGTCTTCACTTTCTAGGTACTTCTTATACCGGTTGTACATATTAGCTTTATTTTGCGGAATCGCTCCAAACAGCTTCCCTGCCCCTTTAAGCAGCAATTGCGATGGGGTCCGGCGTAGTAAAATATTAACGTCTTCAATGCGGATACTGCTTGTCATCCGATCCGCATCACGGCGCCAGTCATCCAAAACTCTAAAGTCTCCGGCAAGTGTAATTCGCTCTTCTTTGTACAATTCATTGAACCCTGCGCTCATTTCATCCATAAACTGTTGAATTTGTGTAAATTCCAACTGAGATGTAGCAATCCAGTCTTGAAGAGAACGATAATATTGCGGCATAATCTTGTCTGAAATATATGCCTGAATCTGCTCATTCATTTCCTCGTTCAACTGTATATGAACTTGGCTGAAATCGCTACTTTCCGTTAATGATTTAGAACATTCTCTCAGTAATTCAGGGATTCTTGAAGAAAGCTGTTTTTTCACTTCTTCTTTAATTGAACGGTACGACCTTATGATATTTTCACTTTTTTCTTTTTCCAAATCTGCCAGTTGATTGACGGCTCCATTCAATTTGACTTCCATCTGCTCATTCCAAGAAATGGAGTGCTCGCATTTCCGCTCATTAGCTGCCCGTTTTTCTAGCAGGTAAGATAACGTTTTGCGAATGAATGCAAGAATCTTCTCAGATCTTCTTTCCTTCCAATTATCAGCTTGATAATTCGAATCAAGGAAGGATGAAAGGTCCTGTAACTGCTGTTTGCTGTCATAAAGTTTGGAGAAAGCAAATACTTTTGCGTTCGGGAAATACGCATTCACTTTATCCCATGTTTCATCTTCCATCCGGACTGCCACTTGGTCACTGTAAATCGTATCCATCTTATTTAGTAAGAAATGAATCGGAAGTTTCGGTGCCATCATTTGAATTTCCAATAACAAATCTCGTTCACTACCGGTGAAAGGAGCTCGTGCATCGAGAACAAACATCAATCCATCGCTGCCCTGTAAATACCCTTGGAAATCAGAGTCTACACTTTTTTCCCCATTGAACCCTGGTGTATCAAGTAAACGCAGGCGATTATTTCTTAGGTAGTCACTGATAAGGGTCACGTCGACAATGGTTCCGCGCTGACGGCGTGTTTCATCCAATTCAGTTAACTCACCAACGACCTTGTGATCTGTATCTGTAATTTCATAGATTTCCAGATTATCTCCATCTTTGACACTGACAAGGGACGAATGGTCCTCGGCAGCAATACTCTCTCCAGCGAGCGACTGAATAAAGGATGTTTTGCCATTGCCTGTGCTTCCGACAAGAAGAAGATTGAAATTTTCAGTATCCTTAAGTCCGTCTACCATCCATTTCAGCTTATTGCCAACTGTTAAGTTATTCTCTTCAGCCCACTGAATAATGGAATTGAACAGTTTTTCGCCCGCTTCCAATCCGCCTCCCAATTTAGGCGATTTTGCTAACAGACTTTCTGCATCCTGAACAACCAGTGCATTAATTGTATCAGGGAAAATTTCATTCCATGACAGAACGGACGCCGCTGCAAATAACGAAAGCTCTCCATCAGCGATTTTTAACCAATTTTCCAACAATCTCGGCACAACAGGACTCAAATCTTTGATTAAGTGTGTTCCTTCAAGCAAACCGGCATAAGCATCCCGGTAATAGACAGAAAGTTCATCCCATACATCACCTGGATGTAATTCGATGCCATCTATCAAATTATTAATGACTCTAAGCCATTCAAAGTAGGAATCTGTATATTTATAATTTTTCCAAAGTGCAACCGTCATTTTTTCAAAGCGATCCTGATCAAGGTTGTATAACGCCTCGAGAACATTTGAGAAATAATCCGGAGCCATCGATTGAGCAACACCTTGCTGGATATACGTTTTCAGCACATCAAACCAAATCATTGATTCCGTACGGATACTTTCATTCGCGGCTAAAACTACAGCACTGTTCCAATCCTTTTGTTCTTCAAAAAAGGAGCGTGCAATTGCGGTGACATTCGGGTAATCAGGTTGAAAGTCGACTGCTTCCTTAACAACTTTAGATGCCAAATCATTTCTTGATTCTACTATGTAAAGAGAGAACAGCTGTAGAAGGACTTCCGTTTTCAATACCGCTTCATCCGTACTGACGGATTTATATATATCCTCAGCGGTCGAATACATCTCTAGTTCAAAATAAGCATCTGCAATATTCTTTTTCGCCCATGAACCAAGTTCACCTTCTATGTTTTCCCACTTAAAAATGGCTGCTTCATAGTCATGATGCTGGAAGTATACTTCTCCTTGAGCAAACCGAACTGCAGTTAAATCCGCTCTTTCCTTTTTTTGTTCCACGAGAAACATTTCACCTAATGCTTGAATTGGATGATTGCGTGTATCCTCAATCATTGTTTCATAGTATTTTTTCCCAATCAGTCGTTCATCCATCTTTATTCCCCCGATATATTTCATATTTTCAATTAAAGGATAATCATCGATATGGAGTCTTTATGAAAATCGAATAATAACTATTCTCAAGACTTTGTCTATGAAAAGAGATTTATAGGTCCTTTAGTTAAGAAAATTATTTATAAACCTTTAAAATATTATTTTAACAAAACAATATGGTAACAACATTTCATGACTCTTACAATTTTAAAACAGAAACAAATAGAATTGTAATGAATTTAATATAAGACTCGAGGAGTTATTTCTACTTTTGTAAAAATATGTTTTATTTAGTTTTACCAATATCCGAAGAGGTAGGAGGGAACAATTCTTATACCATTAAATTACCAGAAATCCCGCCCGTAAACTACCTATAAGTGGTAAAAACGAAAATAATTTTCACTTGAATACTTCCTACAAGCGAAAGTACAATCTTCTCCCTAATAATAATAAATTTTTATTTGAAAGTTCATATAAAAAAAGCAGTACCTTTATTCATGAAAGGTAACTGCTCTCTGATAAGCACCGAACAGTAATTGCCCTTTGACAAATTGGGATTATACCCCTGTACGCTTACGTTGATTATTTGGCTTTTTAGTTAACTGGCTTTTTAGCTGTTTCGTTTTTTTCACAACGCCAGTTTCCAGTTTATCTTGACTTGAGCCCGCTTGCTTTTGCGCCAATTTTTGTTTGACTGCATCCGCCAGGCTTAACTTTTTATTTTCAGACATAATGTTGTCTCCTTTAGTGTTCTGTCTTCTATTATAATATATATGCGGTTAGAAAGATAATAGGGAGTTATATCCGATTCTTTTCACAATAAATATCTCCAAATAAAGGAAGGATCGATTATAGGGGACTAATCTCCTGCTCTTGACGATTTGTACTGTCAAATTATGTTGACTTAATAATTAGAATTTGCTAAATTATCTATATATTATAAAATCTGTGAAGAGAAAGAGTAAGATAAGAACCCTGTTCTACAGAGAGTCGACGTATGGTGGAAGTCGATGTCCAAGGCCTATCCGAAAATCATCTCTGAGATGCAAAGCTGAAAGTGAAGTAGGCTTTGACGGGCTTTCCGCCGTTACAATGGATCACGTATGAATTCGTACGTTGACTGAGTGCCGTAGCTTCTTATGAAGCGCGGAATATGGGTGGTAACGCGAGCACAAACTCGTCCCTGATTATTAGGGGCGAGTTTTTTATTTGCAAAATAACACTTTTAATAGCCTTTTTGGGCCAGTCGACGGGTACTATCATTTTAAAAAAAAGGAGAAATCACCATGAAAAAAACAGACACATTATTTATCGGCCTTATGCTTTTCTCGATGTTTTTCGGAGCTGGAAACCTTATTTTCCCTCCATTTTTAGGAGCTTCTTCCGGGACTTCCTTCTGGCCCGCCATTGCAGGTTTTGTCGCCACCGGTGTCGGCCTTCCAATTTTAGTACTCCTCGCCGTTTCACTTGTTAAAGGTGGGGCGCAAACAATCGGAGCGCGTGTGCATCCTATATTCAGCACACTGTTCATGGTCGTCATCTATTTGAGCATCGGACCGTTTCTTGCGATTCCACGGAATGCAAACGTTGCCTACGAAATGGGATTCAAGCCGTACCTTGGCGACTCGATGAATCAATCCCTATTTCTATTCTTATTCACGGCCGTATTCTTTACCATTGTTTATGTCATTTCTTTGAATCCTAAAAAAATGGAAACTTTTATGGGACGCTGGATTACACCTACCCTGCTTTTGGCCATGGTCATTCTCTGCGTCGTTGGATTTGTAAAGCTTGATGCACCATTCCAAGCTCCAACTGATACGTATGCAACAGGAGCATTTTCAAAAGGTTTTATCGAAGGCTATAACACGATGGATGCTTTAGCTGCCCTTGCTTTCGGGATAGTTATCCTTACTTCGATACAGCAAAGAGGGATTTCAGATCGGAAACAATTGACGAGATATACATTAAAAGCAGGCCTCATCGCCGGCGTATTGCTTTCTTTAGTTTATATCTCCTTAGGTGTAATGGGAGCGCGTATGGCAGCAGATGGTTCATTTGAAAACGGAACAGAGATCCTGACTGTCGCATCCACCCTTTTACTTGGAACAGGCGGTAAGATTCTATTAGGCGTTATTTTCACCTTAGCTTGCTTCACGACCGTAGTCGGTTTGACAACTGCCTGCGGACAGTATTTTTCAAATCTTATTCCCAAGGCCAACTACAAAACCTTAATTCTGATTGTAACACTTGTCGGCTTCATTCTTTCAAATATGGGTCTGAATCAAATTTTAAAAGTATCGGTACCATTCCTTGTGATGGCTTACCCGTTAACAATTGTCCTGATAGTTTTAACGTTCTTCAGCCGTCATTTTAAAAACCCGAAAAAAGTATATCGGAGTGCAATGATCTTCACCGGCGTTTTTGCTCTAATAGATGGATTAAACGCATTCGGCTTACCATTAGGACCCGTACAAACGTTTAGTGATGCCCTTCCTCTTTCTTCATACGGAATGGAATGGATCATCCCAGCTCTTGTCGGAATTGCCAGTGGCCTTCTACTCAGTCAGATCGGACAAGCAGCCCAATCTGAGGAATTGGAAAGCGCAACGTTATAATAGGAAAGCAGATGATTTTGTACAAATCATCTGCTTTTTTTCAAGATAGAGTTTTTAACAGTTCCCACTCTACTCACATTTCTTTATTTTGGTATTTACCTGCCACTTTTTGTTATGATAATGCTAAAGGAGATGATTAGTAATATGTCGAAGCAAACGCGAATTGGTAAAACAGATCTATATGTGAATCCGATTGGTCTTGGCACGAATGCCATTGGCGGACATAACCTTTTTCCTAATCTAAGTGAGGATACAGGAAAAGATGTCTTAATAACTGCTCTTGATGAGGGAATTAACTTTTGGGATACAGCTTTCATTTACGGTCCAGAGCGTTCAGAAGAAATTATCGGTGAAATTCTTAAAAAGACCCGCAAACGCGAGGATGTAGTCCTTGCTACAAAAGGGGCCCATAAATTTGTCGATGGGAAAGTCGTATTAGATAACTCTCCGGCTTTTCTGAAAAACGCAGTAGAATCTAGTTTAAAAAGACTCCAAACCGATTATATCGACTTATTTTACATTCATTTCCCTGATGAAGATACACCAAAGGATGAAGCGGTCGGTGCCTTAAAGGAATTGAAAGATGCAGGTAAAATCAAGGCAATCGGCGTCTCAAATTTTTCCTTTGAGCAATTAAAGGAAGCGAATAAAGACGGCTATATCGATGTCCTGCAATCCGAGTACAACCTATTCAGACGGGAAGCAGAACAAGATTTTCTGCCCTATACAGCTGAAAATGATATTTCCTTTATACCTTATTTCCCGCTTGCTTCCGGTCTGCTCGGTGGAAAATATTCTCAAGATTCGACATTTGAGGATGGCCGTGCAAAAAGTCCACTTTTCCAAGGACAAGCCTTTGTTAGCAACCTGCAAAAAGTAGAAGAAGTCCGAGAGATAGCAAACAGAAGAAATGCCGATGTTGCTGATGTAGTACTAGCTTGGTATTTAACTCGGCACTCGATAGATGTCCTAATTCCTGGAGCGAAAAAACCAGAACAGGTCACACGCAACTTAAAAGCGTTAGAAGTGGAATTAACCATGGATGAAATTGCCGAAATCAGCGCGATTTTCGCTTAAATAAGAGTTTAATAGATTTAGAGAACAAGGAAAAAAATAATAAAAAAAGGTTCAATGATTCTAACAAATATGGTTAGAATCATTGAACCTCAATATACTTTTCATTTATGAATTACTACTCCAAATAATTTATGTATGAATTAAATCTCACTTTGGACAGGCTTCCCCCCTTATTGAAGTTGTCCTTTTTCCAGCATATGCATCACCTCCACTTTACAGATGATCTGTTCGGCTGAACCCCCTATTTAATCAATATTTCCCGCAGCAATCCCCTATCATTAAAATAGAAAATAGCATCATATTTTTCACCATGATATAGAATCGCCTTGTGCACAAGCTGTATACTTGGAGTACCAAACAATTCAATCATTTCTTCAATAGACCTACTTTGGTGATTAGTATCTATACTTATCCCTTTTATGTGTTCATCATCGGTATAGGCAAACTTCACAATTTCATTTAATTCAGTGGCGTTACTTTCCTCTTTACTTTGCCCAATGGTATCAAACCCCATAACTGATGTTAGAGGATTTCTAAATTCACGAAAATATTGGACGATATTCGTCGTAGTAACACCAATGTAGCTTTGTGATTTTCGGTTATGAAAGTGTTCTTTTCTTCTATTATAATTATTCCCTTTAGATCCTTCCTCAATTATCCTGCTAAAATGGCTGATCCATAGGATCCTCTATTAAATTGCTTCCTTTTGTAGATTGCTTACATTTTTCTACTTTGATATATTTAGTGAATATTCCTTCAATTCGAAAAGAGGCTACCTTATGAAAAAATCCTATATTCTCTTATTTCTCATCTTGGCCAATCTGTTTTGGGCCGGCAATTATATATTTGGCAAATACGTTGTGACCGAACTTTCCCCAATCCAACTAACATTTACCCGCTGGCTAATTGCCGTTTTCTTATTATTCCCACTAGCCCATTGGATTGAAAAACCAAATTGGAAGAGTGTATGGAAAGCCTGGAAAGTACTTTTAGCAATGGGTTTACTCGGCATCATCAGTTATAATTTTTTCCTTTATTGGGCTCTGACCTATACAACATCTATGAATGCTGCTCTTGTCAATTCAATTAATCCTGCATTAATCGTTCTTTTTTCTGCATTGCTGTTAAAGGAGAAAATTTCAATCCATCATGTACTAGGCCTTATCATTTCATTATCCGGCGTATTATTAGTCTTAACAAAAGGACATCTCCTGGAAATTTTCCATCTCACTTATAATAAAGGCGACCTATTGATGATTCTGGCTATTCTCGTTTGGACCTTCTATTCAATAATCGGGAAAAAGCTGAAAAGCATTCCGATTATTTCAGCCACAGCCGTTTCTGTATTTCTCGGTTTGATTCTCGTTGCTCCATTTGCCATTGGCTCTGGACTGAACTTTGATTTAAGTGGCCCAGCAATCACAGGTCTTTTATATATTGGAATCTTCCCATCCGTAGGTTCCTTTATTTTCTGGAATATTTCGCTTCGTCATATCAATGCCAGCCAGGCTGGAATTTATCTTAATCTGATTGCCGTCTTTACCGCCATTCTAAGCCTGGTTTTAGGACAAACGATTACTATCGTCCAAATCCTTGGGGGGCTACTTGTCTTCACTGGCGTCTACTTGACGAGTAAAAAGAAAAAGGACCTTCAAGCTGTCACGAAGTCCATGTAAAAGTCATTCGGTAATTTGCATCCATGAACGCTTTCTTGCCTTTCCCTCTTGTCTATCCATCATGATTTACGTTATCCTTTAAAGAAGAAAATCTGAATGTAAAGGTGTGCTTTAGTTGAGGATCAATAAATATATTAGTGAGTCCGGGATTACTTCGAGACGAGGCGCGGATAAATGGATTGCCGAAGGCCGCGTAACGATTAACGGATCTGTTGCTGAGCTTGGCAGTCAGGCTGAACCAGGCGATGATGTTCGGGTTGATGGTAACCCCATAAAGGTAGAACAGCAAAATGTCTATATTGCGCTGAATAAGCCAATAGGCATTACGAGTACGACAGAAAAACACATTAAAGGAAATATTGTTGATTTTGTTAATCATCCACTAAGGGTTTTTCATATTGGACGTCTTGACAAAGACTCAAGCGGCCTCATCCTGCTTACAAATGATGGTGATATCGTGAATGAAATTCTGCGTGCAGAGAATAAGCATGAAAAGGAATACATCGTAACTGTGGATAAGCCGCTAACCTCTTCTTTCATACAAGATATGGCATCCGGCGTGGAGATTTTAGGTACGAAGACACTCCCTTGCAAGATCAAACAGTTGAACAAATATACGTTTAACATTACATTAATGCAAGGATTGAACAGACAAATCCGCCGTATGTGCTCAGCGCTAGGCTATGAGGTCCGCGATTTACATCGAATTCGGATCATGAATATCCATTTGGATGGGTTAGCCCTCGGACAATGGCGCGACCTAACGTTGGATGAATTGAGGGAACTGTTTAATGAGTTGGATTATACGCCTAGGCAGAGATGACTCAAAAGGATGCCCCTGAGTTCGGGGGCATTCTTTTTTATTCAATCTGTCCTAGACTTTTCAACATAGACTTAACTTTACTCGCAAATTTTGCCCTTTTACTCGTGAAATTGACTATTTTACTCGTGAGTTTCGATTATTTACTCGTAAATTCCAAAATAAAAAGCAACCTACGATAGGCTGCTCGTTATCGGCTATAAATTACACCCACCATAAATCAGTTGGGCTTTCGTTGATGAGGACCGTTTTCAAATTGGTTACTGCACGTTGAAAACCTTCTTCAATTGACATTAGCGGGTCTTCATGTTCAATGCTAACGACATAGTCATAGCCATATGTGCGAAGTGCACTCATGATGTCGGACCACTCTTGAAGACTGTGGCCGCAGCCCACCGAGCGAAAGTTCCAGGCACGGGTTTGGATGTTTCCATATGGCTGCATATCGGTAAGGCCATACATATTGATGTTATCCTGATCCAAGTATGTGTCTTTTGCATGGAAGTGGTAGATTGCTCCCGCTTTCCCAAGGATTTTGATGGCTCCCACCGGTTCGATCCCCTGCCACCAGAGATGGCTTGGGTCAAGGTTAGCGCCGATTGCGTCCGATGTAGCTTCCCGTAGTTTTAGCAAAGTGTAAGGTGTGTGAACGAGAAAGCCTCCGTGCAGTTCGAGTCCGATTTTAATATTGTGTTCATCAGCAATTGCTGCAGTTTTTTTCCAATAAGGAATCAACTTTTCTTCCCATTGCCATTTCAAAACGTCTGTATACTCATTCGGCCATGGCGCAACAGGCCAGTTTGGATATTTAGCTCCTTCGTGGTCACCCGCCGTACCGGAAAATGTATTGACGATTGGGACATTCAGTAAGGACGCAAGCTTGATTGTTTTTATGAGCGTTTCATCACTTTCTTTGGCAAATGATTCATCTGGAGAGATGGGATTGCCATGGCAGCTGAATGCACTGATAGTTAGGCCTCTTGTTTGAACAGATTCCAAGTATTTTTTGCGCTTTTCTTCACTTTCCAACAGTTCATCTAACGGACAGTGGACATTACCTGGATACCCGCCTGTAC
>NZ_JBFUIB010000034.1:0-29036 GCF_056402095.1 Peribacillus sp. P4_C12 | reverse complement strand
AAGAGGTTAGAGGTGCTGTAAGTATGTATATTCGATTCTATAACCATCATCGCTTCCAGAAAAAATTAAACAACCTGAGTCCATATCAATATAGAACTCAGGCTGCTTAATTGGTCTTTTTTATTTCTGTCTATTTGACAGGGGTCACTCCACCTAATAGGGCTCTTTTTCATCCCTTTAGATGATATTTAGGGAACTTTTCTGAAAGTTTATTCGTATTAGTATTAAGACACAGTAAGGAGTGAACATATGTATTCAATGATTCAACCGCCCACGAAGAAAATTTCCAAAGAATCCGTTAAAGTTTGGCGGATGACTGAAACCATTACCAATCTTGTAATCCTCGCCGTCCTTAGCATTCTATTGTATGTCGATAATTATTTTGCTTGGAAAGAATGGATTGGATGGACTTTAACCGGCCTTATGGTATTACTATTTTTTCATGCAATATGGTCCATCTTTATTGAACCAATCCTTTTGCAAAAGTATTGGCGTTACGACGTGAGCGAAGAATTCATTCAAACAAAACAAGGAGCATGGAAGGAAACTCACAAACTCATTCCGATGACGAAAGTACAATCAGTCAAGTTGAACCAAGGTCCGCTTTTGCGGAAATATAATCTTTATTCAATAAGTATCGGGACAATGGGTGCTTCCCATGACATACCTGCCATTTCAGAGAAAGAAGCGTATGAACTACGAGATAAAATTGCCCATTTCGCAAAAATTAAGGAAGTGGATTAACAATGGAAGAACATGCAAAACGGTTACACCCGTTCAAAATCCCTTTCGAATTAGGGAAAGTAATGAAAGGGAACTTGTTTTTTATTATCATGCTTTATGTACTAAACTTCGGTACTGAAAAGACATATATGAAGGTGCTCCAAATCGGGTTTCTAGTTTACTTGGTATGGCGAGTTATTTCAGTTATCCTTCAATGGTATACATATAAATACCGAATTAAAGAAGGAACCGTTCAAATTACATCAGGGCTTATCTCCAAGTCGTTTCGAACAGTTCCGTTTCTTAAAGTACAAAACGTACAGCGACGTACAACTCTATTCCACAAACTTTTCAACTTAACTTCATTAACATTTGAAACCGGGATGACTGATGATCAAGGTTCTGTACCATTTGAGGTTATTTCTCAAAAAGAGGCCAAACGACTTGAACAGGAATTATCGTTAATACAAGAACTTTCTGTTATCGAAGTCGATGGTACTGAAGAGGATACCCTGGAAATTGTTGAATCAGTTTCTGAAAAGACGATTCATTTTACACCTACCAAACAGGATGTGCTGAAAGCCTCCTTTACATCACTCAGCTTCCTGGCGCTTATTCCGATTGTCGCTACTATTTATAATACACTCGATGATTTTTTCAATATGGAAAATGCCGAGGGGTTGCTTGCAACGTTATTAGATACATGGTGGATTGTAACCATAGCCCTCATCGGCATTATTTGTATAGCCGTTGCATTCGGAATTATTTCCACGTTCGTTAAATATGGAAAGTATGAAATATCATCAGACCATGAACGCGTGTATATTAAGAAAGGTGTACTTGACGAATCTGCTTTTTCGATTCAGAAAGAAAAAGTACAAGCAGTCGAGATCACCCAATCACTCATTAAAAGAATGCTTGGTTTAGCGGAAGTAAAACTGATAAGCGCAGGAAGTACAGGCGATAAAGAACTAGAAACAAATACTCTCTATCCGTTTTTATCGGTTGACCGTGCGTATGCGATGATAGAAGAGATTTTACCTACTTACAAAGTGGAACGTTCGATGGAACGCTTATCGAAACAAGCGTTCAAAGTACGAATGTTGCGGCCCAGCTTTTTCTGGATCCTTACGACCGTGGCAATCTATTATTTTAAACCGGCCATATGGTATGTATCAGTGATCTTACTCGTCCTTATTTACACATTGCGAATATTAGATTACAAAAATAGTCGTTATTTGTTAAATAACGAGATTATTCAGTTCAAATCAGGAAGTTTAGAAACGTCACTGTTTATTACAAAAAGAAGCAAAGTCATTCAAATTGAAGTAGAACGTTCGAAATTACAAAAACTCTTCGGGCTTGCCTCAATTGAAACTGTTAACCGCTCCAAACCAGTACATCATACAAAACTTCAAGACGTATCAGTTGAATATGCTGACGAGTTTTACACATGGTATACTTGCCGAACGCAAAATATTCAAGTCGAATAAGGTTAAAGAACGGAAGAGTTGACTATGACAGTCAGCTCTTTTTTTATTTCATCTATATTCCCCCCTCTCTTCCATCTGTAATCTGCTCTGATAAAGATACCTAACAACATTATTAATAGTTACAAGAATATTCCAACTAAAAGCTTCAAAAAAGTAAAAACATGCCGAAATATCTATTGAAACCATTTTAAAAATTTGAAGTACTTAAGGAGCAACGAACACACTTGTCATTACCGCAGCCAAAGCCGTTTATGATGGAGATAAATTGATCGGTGTGCTCGGTATCGAAAAAAAAGGGACGGACCCTAAGGATCCGTCCCTTTTTATCCAAATCTATTAAAGCGGTCTACTTTTAGTAAGCGTTTCATCCGTTTCTGTAATACCTGAGTAGGAAGAATGGGCTTTTCTCGCATCTGCATCAACTAACACAAGTAGCTTGCCATTCTTCACATCTGTTTCATATCGATTTGCCTCTTCCTCAGGTATACCTAGACCAATTAATGTACCGGCCAGGCCGCCTGTACCAGCTCCCACGGCTGCACCAGCCAATGTAGCAGCGAGTGGTCCAGCCGCTAATACAGGTCCAATTCCAGGAATCGCTAACGCTCCTACTCCTGCTAATAAACCAGCTGCACCGCCCAAGATGCCTCCGGTCGCTGCACCAGCAGCAAGCCCTTCTTCAACTTTTGTACCCGTTTCTTCATTCACTGTCCTTAATTCTTCTTTATCTTTCGCTACGACTGAAATATCTTCACGATTATATCCTTGAGCTTGCAAAGCTTCAACTGCCTTAATGGCCTCTTCTCCAGTTTCATATACACCAATTATACGTTTATCCATATCTATCATCCTCCTTAAAGAATGTAAATTGTCGCTCCCCCTTTACATACCCTGAGAAATGAAAAGAATAAACGTTTTTTAATAGGAAAATATTTTTGATTTAACCCTTTCTTAATAAAGGTATATATAATTATAGTATGCATATTTTTAGGAGGTTTTCTATTTGCTCATCGAGTTACTTAAAGATTTAGTATCTATTGACAGTTCATCAAAAGAAGGAGCTAACGAAGCAGTTGACTACTGTGCGGAATGGCTTTACAAGCAAGAACTTACCGTGAATGTAATAGTAAATAACGGGTACAAAATGCTTGTAAGCGAAATTGGCAGTGGAGAAAAAACCGTGATTTGGAATGGTCATGTCGATGTTGTCAGCGGAACGCCGGATCAATTTTCCCCTGAGATTCATGAAGGGAAATTATATGGACGTGGGGCAGCTGATATGAAAGCGGGGATTGCAGGCATGATGTGTGCATTTTCAGAACTAAAAGATAGAGACTTAGGTTTGAAAATCCAGCTCCAAATCGTATCAGATGAAGAAATTGGCGGTTTGAACTGTTCTGGATATTTAGCGAAGCATGGTTATAGAGGGGACTTTGTAATCTGTGCAGAGCCGACGCAGTTAGGGATCGGCCTGCAGGCCAAGGGAGCCCTTCATCTGGATATTGAAGTATCAGGTAAATCCGCACATGGAAGCCGGCCATGGGAAGGAGTGAATGCTATTGAAAAGGCGTATGATCTCTATCAAAAAATTAAAGAACTTCCCTTTACTCGGGAAAATTCTCCACTTTACACATCCCCCTCACTTAATTTGGCTAAAATAAAAGGTGGAGATGTCTATAATAAGGTACCGGATGCCTGCTTACTCAGTCTTGATATCCGTTATCTCCCTACCCAGACCATGGAAGAGATTATTGCACAGATTGAAAGCGTGACAGGGAATAATATCCATATAAACATGTACAGCAAGCCAGTAAAAACCGAAGAGAATGACCCATTCATCACTCTTCTTCGTCCAATTATTGAAAAGAACACCAATCAGGAAGCTATCATTTTTGGACAACATGGCTCCGCTGATACTGTCTTTTTTGCGGCATATGATATCCCGGCTATTGAGTTTGGCCCAAAAGGTGAGAACTGGCATGGCGACAGGGAATGTATAAGTCTCGAATCTGTTGCTGTTTATCAACAAATGCTCGTCGATTTTGCTTCTGAATTCGTTTTATCTTAATTTATTTCATGTTACAAGCCGACATTCCTTAGCTGTCGGCTTTTTCATGCGTCTATTATTACAACGAAAAACTTTTTTTACTAGATGAAGAGATGATAGTGAAATCATTGAAAAACCCGCAAATAATAGAAAACCTCAAAAACTACGAACTTCATTTCACAAGTGAATAAGAATTGATGACGCTATCCACTAAAAAGAAAGAAGAATTCAACTCTTTATGTGTTGCTTTTTTACAAAAAATACAGGCCTTTAAACCTAAAAAAAACACAACCATATTTTATTTTTTTAAACAAATTATGCCATTATATCAAGGGTATTAAACAAAAAATCTATTATATTGACAAAATACATAATATTGGAACATTTAAATGATTAGTTCTTTTTACCCAGTTTATATTACAATTGTTTATCAGCAGAAACGCTTTTGTAACACAATTACTATTCCAGCGAAACATTATTGTCATATATAACTGTTATTCTAAGTCTACGATTTAAAACAAAGGAGACTATTCATTTGAAAAAAATACTACTTCCAATTTTCACTGCTTTCTTCCTGGTATTTAGTTTTTCCGGAGTTTCATCGGCTGCTACTACTACATACAAAGTTAAAAGCGGCGACTCACTATGGAGTATCGCCAATAAACATAATATAACAGTCAATCAACTCAAAAGTTGGAACAACCTAAAAAAAGATAACATCCATCCAAAACAAGTTTTAAAGGTCAAGAAGACTTCGACCTCTGCTAAACCTAAGGCTAAAGCTAAAACGTCATCATCCAAGAAATATAAAACGATCACCGTGAAGGCTACAGCTTACACTGCGAACTGCAAAGGTTGCAGCGGTATTACAGCATCGGGTCTTAACTTAAAGAAAAACCCTAACGCAAAAGCGATCTCAGTCGACCCTAAGGTCATTCCACTAGGAACAAAAGTTCATGTAGAAGGATACGGGGATGCCATTGCGGCAGATAAAGGCGGCGCAATCAAAGGGAATAAAATTGACGTCTTCTACTCTTCTCATACAAAAGCAATTAATTGGGGTAGAAAAACGGTAAAAGTTAAAGTATATAATTAACAAAAAAACAGCCTGATAGATTTCAGGCTGTTTTTTTGTTTTTTCATGCTCTACCAACTACTAAACTATAGGTTTCTTTATATTTTGCTGAATAATATTGGTAATGCCTAAGGAAACCAAAAAAGGCGCCTACGTATGAGGCACCTTCTTGTAATGTTCTCATTTTCTTCTTGCGAAATCGACGAATCGAAATTTATCAGGACGGTGACGGGATTCGGTGAATTGAAATAAACTAGCATTATCAAGGTAAACGTGACTTTTGACAACGACTATGCTGTGAAAACCTTCAAGATCGAGTAGTTTCCGATCTTCCTTTGTTGGCTCCTCAATCGTGATTTCTTTTTTGGCAAAGCCAATTGAAAGACCCAAATCTTCTTCCAAATATTCGTAAATGGATTTCCGGCAAATGTCTATGGTCAGAAGAGGGACATACTTCTCTGCAAGGAAATCTTTATCCAGGATAATTCGTTCTCCATCAATTTCACGAACACGGATGACTTTCCATACTAGTTCATCTTCTGTTTGCTTTAATGCTTCCTGCAAGGCAGGACTCGGATTAATCTTCTCGAAGGTTTCAACATATGTTTTCGCCCTCTCGCCCATTTTTTGGGTTAACTCCTTGAAGCTGACAAGTCCGGAAACTGGGAAGTCAAGTCGCTTCATTTCCAGAACAATTGATCCTTTACCCTGGACTTTGTGGATGTACCCATCTTCCGACAGCATCTTCAGTGCCTTCCTAATCGTTTCCCTTGACGCAGAATGACTTTCAGCCAATTCATTTTCAGACGGCAGCATATCCCCCGCGATTAGACGTCCATCAAGTATTTGTTTTGAAATATTTTCATATATCTTCATAAATTTATTTTTCATTAATTATCACCCAAAGTATTTTACCATTTCTTTTTCAAATGATAAACGATGGATTCATAAGGTCTAATTTCCATTTTGCGACATAGAGGCAATGACTGAGAATAATTTCCGATGAGTATAGTCTCAGATTCATTATTCAGAAGTTCCGCAGGCAGAATTAATTTTGTATCTTTTGCATAAAAATTATTAACCACAAGAAGCTGTTCGTCTCGGTAGCTACGGACATAGATAAATAACTCAGGATGTTCTGACTGAATTATTTTATAATCACCGCTCGTTATTATTTCATATTCTTTGCGAAGCTGGATTAGTTTCTGGTAATGGTAGAAAATTGAATCCTGATCATTCAATGCTTGTGCTGCATTAACATCCCGATAGTTTTCTGCCACTGGAATCCATGGGGTCCCTTTTGTAAAACCCGCCTCCTTCAATTCATTCCACTGTACAGGCGTTCTCGAGTTGTCTCGTGACTTATGCTGTAATATACAATAAATCTCCTGCTCTGACATCCCCTGCTTCTTCATATTTCGAAAATAATTCAATGTTTCTACATCCCGGTACTGCTCGATTCTGTCAAAATTCGGATTTGTCATCCCAAACTCTTCGCCCTGATAAATGAATGGTGTCCCCTGCATCATATGAATCGTTGTTGCCAACATTTTCGCCGATTCTTGATGATATAACGCATCATCTCCATAGCGTGAGACAATTCGGGGTTGATCATGATTGGACCAAAATAGTGCATTCCAACCCCCACCCTGATGCATCTCCATCTGCCACTTTGAAAGAATCTGCTTAAGAGATAGAAAATCAAATTCGCCAACCGCCCATTTTTCTCCGTTTGGGTAATCCACTTTTAAATGATGGAAGTTAAACGTCATACTCAGTTCATTCCGCTTAGGAGACGAATAGGAGATACAATCCTCAATCGTCGTCGAAGACATCTCCCCGACTGTCATGCTGTCATAATTGGAAAGTACACTTTGGTTCATCTCATGCAAAAATTCATGTACGCGCGGCCCATCCGTATAAAATTTTCTGCCGTCACCAGGCGCAAGTGTACCGTCGTCATTGGGAAATTGCTGATTCTTAGAAATGAGATTGATTACATCAAGCCGAAAGCCATCGATCCCTTTTTCAAACCAATAATGCATCAGTTTATAAATTTCCTGCCTAACCTGAGGGTTTTCCCAATTTAAATCAGCCTGAGTTTCATCAAAAAGATGCAAATAATACTTACCGGATTTTTCATCCAGCTTCCAGGCTGATCCGCCAAACTTAGAAAGCCAATTGTTCGGTTCATGACCGTCTATCGGATCCCTCCAAATATAAAAATCGCGGAATCGAGAATCATCACTTTCTAATGCTCGTTTAAACCATTCATGCTCAGTCGAGGTGTGATTTACGACAAGATCCATGATGATTCTAATTCCGTGTTCATGAGCTGCAGCTACCAGGTCTTCAAAATCCCTCATCGATCCATATTCTTCATCAATTGAATAATAATCACTAATATCATAGCCATTATCTTTTTGAGGTGATTTGTAAATCGGTGTAAGCCAGATAACATCCACTCCGAGCTCGTTTAAATAAGCAAGCTTTTCAATAATTCCCTTAATATCACCGATGCCATTTCCGGTCGTATCATTAAAGCTCTTCGGATAGATTTGATAAACAGTCGCTTTTCTCCACCATTCCTTCATCATGTCACGTCCTTTCTTTTATTAAACTTAGACGCTATGGTCTTCAATTCTTGTAATCTTTTTACTATTTAGAGTATATTTTTTTGATTTCCCCAGGAAAAAAGTAAGAAAAAAGGGGACGATAATTGCTATGACCATGCCGATGCTAAATGAAATCCATTTATTTGGAAAAATCGAGAAAATTGCTGGTATTCCGCCAACACCGATAGAGGGTGATGTGACAGCATTTAGCATAATATAGACAGCACCAAGTGCCGAACCGATCATTGCTGAATAAAACGGAAAACGATAACGCAGATTTACCCCGAACATAGCTGGTTCAGTTACACCAAGAAATGCTGAGATCGATGACGTCAGCGACAGTCCTCGCAGTTTTTCATCATTTTTCGCCAGAAACATCATGGCAAGTGCCGATGCACCTTGGGCAATATTCGAAAGTGCAAGAATCGGCCACAGGAAGGTACTTCCAATCGAACCGATGAGCTGAAAGTCAACCGCTAGGAAGGTATGATGCATCCCAGTAATAACCAGCGGAGCATATAATGCACCATATAGCAGCCCTCCTATAACAGGCGCCATGTCGAATATTCCAACGAATAAGGAAGTGATCCAGTTTCCAATCGTAAAAGTCACTGGTCCGATGACGATGAAGGCCAGAAAACCAGTGATTAGTAATGATATCGGTGCGACTACCAGCAATTGAAAGGAATCGGCAACCCGTTTATTCAAAAACACTTCGATTTTCGCCAGTACATAGGAAGCTACTAAAATAGGGAGCACCTGACCCTGGTAGCCTACTTTTTCAATCTGAAGGCCAAATAAATTCCACATACCAATATCGCCAGCTGCCTTTGCTTTTGGATAATCCCAAGCATTTAATAAGCTTGGATGAACCAGCATCAATCCTAGAATAATTCCAAGCAATGGATTACCACCAAATCGCTTCACGGCTGACCAACCGACAAGTGCCGGGAGGAATGTGAAGGCCGTGTTGGCTATTAGGTTAATGATATCGGCAAAATCACTCCACTGGGTATAGACTTGGACAAGGGATTTTTTTTCAAAAAAGATACCTGTCCCAGTCAGGATATTATTGATTCCCAATAATAAACCAGCCGTCACGATTGCAGGAAGGATTGGGATAAAGATATCAGCTAACGCCTTAACCGCCCTTTGAAGTGGATTTAAATTACTTTCAGCAACTGATTTCGTTTCTTCCTTCGTAGCAATCCCAATTCCTGTGGCTTCGACCATTTCCGCATATACCTTGTTTACCGTCCCCTGCCCGATCACGACCTGAAATTGACCATTAGCGGAAAAGGCCCCCTTCACCACATCGATTTTATCGAGTGCCTCCTTATCCACTTTCGTTTCATCTTTCAATGCAAACCGAAGCCTTGTAACACAATGCGTTGCAGACTGGATATTCTCTTTTCCTCCTACTCCTTTGACGATTCCTTCCACTATCTGACTATATTCCTTTGCCATAACAATCCCTCCCCTTAACATTTATTGTTCGTCTCTTCCCTAAATTTGTATATACATGTTTGTTATTGATAGACTAACTTGTATATACAAGTTAGTCAAGAAAAAAATGGAATCGCTTTCTTTTTTTCATCAGCCTCCGATTTTTAAACTACACAGCTTTTGTATCTTTTGGCTGTGTTCGTAAATACATAGTTTAAGAATACAACCTTATTATTCCACATAACATTTACTGAAAATTCAGTCGATGTTATGATTAGGACATCCTAATTAAAAGAGAGGTGCGCACTTTGAATATTGTCATTATTGGGGCTGGTGCACTAGGTTCCTACTTTGGTGGAAGGTTACAACAGGCCGGACAGCATGTTCAATACCTTGTCCGAAAAAAACGTGCCCAACAATTGAAAGAAAATGGCCTAAGAATAACTAGTCCTCATGGAAACTATGATTTTAACGAGCTACATATCATAGAAGATGTAAAGAAAATAGAACAAGTTGATCTAGTGATTCTTGCCGTAAAAGGCCAGCACTTGCAGGGGACCATCCCTGACTTGAAGCTGCTTGTTGAAAAAGGCGCGAAGATCCTTCCGCTTTTGAATGGAATAGAACATATCTCCATTTTGCAAGACGAACTAAGTGAAGCAGCCGTCATAGGGGGAAGCGCCTTCATTATCGCTACCCTAAACGAAAAGGGCCATGTAATTCATTCCAATAAGAATCACGATTTAATCTTTGGCCCGCTTCATCCCTCACAAACAAAGATTTGCGACGAATTTGAACAGGCAGTCCGTTCAGCTATCATGGGGGCAAGCAGAACAGAAAACATTTTAATCAGGATGTGGATTAAATATATGTTCATTACCGCTTTCTCCGGTGTAACAACCGCTTCCAACCTCCCTATTGGCACAATACGGAGATTCCCGGAAACTAATAGGTTACTAGAACATGTCCTTATTGAAATGAAGAAACTTGCAAATGCTTATAACGTCGGAATAACAGAACAGAATGTTGCTCAGGCACTAGAAAACATGGCAGGTTTACCGGACGAATCAACCTCTTCCATGCATCAAGACCTTAGAAAAGGCCAAACCCTTGAAGTAGAGCATTTACAAGGTGGTGCACTGCGTCTAGCTGAAAGGGTCAATTTAAAACTTCCCGTTATTGAAACCCTTTATGGACTCATAAAACCGTTTGAAAATTGATTTTCTCAAGTACCGGTGCTACACCGGTACTTTTTTTGCGGCTTTTCAGAGTAGATCTTTAATGAATTCAATATTACTTCAAATTCCTTCTTTCCCTTCAGCTACTAAACTATCATCAAGACCAAAAAGACCAAAAAGAACAATATCACCAAAAGAATATTCTGACTCTTCCTTCTGTTACACTAAAGTTAAGTTAAGAAAGCGCTATCATATAACAAAGGAGAATGCACCTTGAAAATATTAAAAAATCTAACCGTTCAGGTCATCATCGGTATTATTCTAGGTATTACAGTCGGTTTCTTCTTCCCTACTTTCGGTGAACAGCTGAAGATATTAGCTGATTTATTTATTAAAATGATTAAAATGGTCATTGCACCAATCATCTTCTTAACGGTCGTAATCGGAATTGGCGGCATGGGCGATATGAAGAAGGTTGGCCGTATCGGCGGAAAGGCCCTGCTATATTTTGAAATCGTTACCACCTTCGCCCTTGCTATCGGAATTATCGTAGTTAATCTGTTAGGACCTGGTAAAGGTTTCAACATTGATTCAGTCGAAGGCGGAGATGTATCACAATATACAACAGCCGCTTCCGAAACGGAACATGGCGCAGTTGCCTTCATTTCTAACATCATTCCAGATAATGCAGTTGCTGCAATGGCTGGTGGCGACTTGCTCCCTATTTTATTCTTTGCTGTATTATTCGGATTATCAATGGCTGCGATGGGACCAAAAGTACAACCCGTCGTCTCCTTCCTTCAGCATATTGCTGATATTTTCTTCGGCATCGTTGGTATGATTATGAAAGTATCTCCATTGGCAGCGTTTGGGGCCATGGCTTACACAATCGGTAAGTTCGGTCTTAGTTCTCTAAGTTCTCTTGGACAGTTAATGGGTAGCGTATACATCACGATGGCCCTATTCATTATCCTTATCCTTGGTTCAATCGCAAAAATCTACGGTTTTAATATTTTCAAATTCATTGCCTATTTAAAAGAAGAGATCTTATTGGTATTAGGAACATCTTCATCGGAATCTGCTCTTCCAAGCGTAATGAAAAAACTAGAAAAATACGGTTGTTCAAAATCCGTAGTCGGTTTGGTCGTCCCAACTGGTTATTCTTTTAACCTTGATGGCACATCCATTTACTTATCCATGGCAGCGATTTTCATCGCTCAAGCATATGGTATCGATTTAAGCATCTGGCAGGAATTAACCCTTCTAGGAATCTTGATGTTAACATCTAAAGGGGCTGCAGGTGTAACAGGATCTGGTTTCATTACACTTGCTGCAACATTAGCCGCATTCCCGATGATTCCAGTTGAAGGTATGGCTCTTCTATTAGGGGTTGACCGCTTCATGTCCGAAGCGCGTGCCATCACTAATCTTATCGGTAACAGTGTTGCGACTGTAGTCATCTCTAAATCAGAAGGCGAATTCAATCCAAATCAAGCTCTCTCCGACAATGTCGGTGAAGTAGCCGTCTCCTCGGAAAAATAAAATAAACTATTAAAAAAGAGGTGCGCAACTTGCACCTCTTTTTTTGATAATCTATTATTTTAAAAACCTTCCCGATTTTTATCCTATTTCCCTATGTCTTCTCCCCTTTCTTCACTTTAATACAATGGCTCCAAAAAATAGCCAATCAAATAAATTTCAGAATCTCCAAAAAGTGTTTATAATTTTATATAACAGGTATTGGTATAAAGGTAAAAGGTTTTTAAGTAGTTTGATGGATTTAACCAAAATAGGAGGTTTTATCATGAAGGATTACGGATTATTTATTAACGGTGAGTGGTCAGATTTTGGACTGGATAAAATTGAAGTGAAAAACCCGGCAACGGATGAAGTCGTTGCCACCGTACCTAAAGGTGGTGCAGCTGAAGCGGCCAAGGCTGCCGATGCTGCTTATGAGGCCTTTACAGGTTGGGCAGCTCTCTCAGTCTATGAACGCGCCGATTTAATTTGGAAATGGCATCGATTAATCGAAGATAATAAAGAAGAATTAGCTAGAATCATGACAGAGGAACAAGGTAAACCCTTAAAAGAGGCTCTTGGGGAAATGACCTATGCTAATGGATTTTTATCTTGGTTTGCCGAAGAAGGAAAACGAGTGTACGGTGAAACAATTCCTGCTTCCGTGTCTAATAAGCGACTTTTCGTGACTAAACAGCCAGTCGGAGTGGTAGCCGTCATTACACCATGGAACTTCCCAGCAGCAATGATTACAAGAAAAGTGGCACCTGCCCTTGCTGTCGGCTGTACGGTCGTCATTAAGCCGGCCAACCTGACTCCTATTACAGCTTTAAAAATGGCAGAATTAGCAGAAGAGGCTGGTATTCCAAAAGGTGTCATCAATGTCGTGACAGGGAAATCATCAGAAATCGGTGAAACCTGGCTTAAAGATACACGTGTCCGTAAATTGACATTCACCGGTTCAACAGAAGTCGGTAAAACCTTAATGAGGGGCTCCGCCGATACAGTAAAAAAAGTCTCACTTGAACTTGGCGGACACGCGCCTGCCATCGTCTTTGAAGATGCTGATATTAATAAAGCGGTCGATGGCATTATCAGTTCTAAATTCCGTAATGCTGGACAAACATGTGTCTGTTCAAACCGTATTTATGTTCACGAATCCATTCAAGAAACCTTTATCGAAAAACTTGTGGCCAAAGTCAACGAACTTAAAGTAGGCAACGGGCTAGAAGAAGGCGTCGACATTGGTCCACTTATTGACCAAGATGCGGTGGATAAGGTTCAAAAACAAATTGATGAAGCAATCAGTAGCGGAGCTAAACTCGAAGCTGGTGGAAAATCAATCGGCGGGCTTTTCCTAGAGCCAACAATTCTTTCCAACATCGATGACAGCATGCTCTGTATGAAGGAAGAAACATTCGGTCCATTAGCTCCCATCGCCTCCTTTAAGACGGATGAAGAAGCTATTAGGCGTGCAAATGACTCCATTTTCGGATTAGCTGCATACGTGTTTACCGAAAATATCACCAAAGGCATCAAAGCTACTGAAGCGCTAGAATTCGGAATTGTCGGCTTAAACGACGGACTTCCCTCCGTTCCACAGGCTCCATTTGGTGGCTTCAAGCAAAGTGGACTCGGCCGCGAAGGTGGACACCAGGGCATTGAAGAGTTCTTAGAAGTAAAATATATTTCTTTAGGTTTGTAATATGTTCAAGTACCCTCGATTATTGGGGAACCTTTCTTAAAAAGGAAAAACGGGACCAACTCTTTTGAGTTGGTCCCATTTTTCATTCTAATATATCTTCTTCAAGCTTTTCCTCTTTCCGAATCCTGATGAACTTTACGATATTCAATACAATCGTTTTAACAACGGAATAAGTCGGAACGGCCAAAATCATTCCGATGATACCGGCAAGGTTTCCGGCAACGAGTAAAAGGATGATGATGGTTAGCGGATGTGTGTTCAATTTCTTCCCGATGACTAACGGCGAAATAACATTACCATCCAGTTGCTGAATAATCGTTACAACAAGAATGACCAATAACGCTTCGGTCGGTGAATGAATCAACGCCACAATGACCGCAGGAGCCGCTCCGATAAACGGACCTACATATGGAATGATATTGGTTACCGCACCAATCAGTCCAAATAAGAACGCATAAGGCAAACCAATGATTAAATATCCAATGAACGTTCCAATTCCGACAAACATGCAAACTAGCATCTGTCCTTGAATATAAGTAGCAAGCGTCTCTCCCGTTTCCTTAAGTACCGTTAAAGCTGGTTTTCTGTAACGAACGGGTACGAATTTCATGATGGAACTTGGAAGCTTATCCCCATCTTTCAGCATATAAAATAGGATGAAAGGAACCGTCACGACAACTAACGTAATATTCGTCACTACACTGAAAACCGAAGACAAACTATTCGTTATATTACTCGGTAAATTCGTCAAATATTTTTGAAGCGAATCTCCTACTTCTTGCAAAGGGACATAATCTTGTTCCACAGTCCACAAAAACCATTTTGACTCAGCTGAATCTTCAATGAACTTTCTTACTTGATTGAAATAATCCGGGAGGTTATTGACTAAATCTGTGACCTGTCTAGAAAGTGATGGGCCCACTAGGCCGACCAACAAACTAATCAATCCAAGGAAAAATACGTAAAGCAATAAAATCGCCAATCCCCTTGGCATTCTCCTTTTAACTAAAAAGTCAACAATTGGGTTGAACAAAAAGAAGAGGAAACCTGAAATCAAGATTGGAAAGAACAAAGTTGAGGTAAAAATCACAATTGGCTCAAAAAGAAAAGAAATCTTTGTACCAACATAAAAAAGTAAAGACAATAATAATAGCTCTAACGTCCAAAAATGCAGTTTTGTCTTGAACAAATTATCTCCTCCAATATAACCATTCTATATTACTCCCTAATTCTAAGGAAACGACATATATAATGTAAAATTCTATGTATGATAATCCTTCATTGTTAGCAGTTTACCATACTTCTATAACCTGAACGTATAATTATATACAAAAATAATCTAAAAAAATCTTATGATACAATTCCCGCTCTTTTGGATACATAAGCATGATTTATTATTTATTAAAATCTAAAAACCAGTTAATATATTGCAAATAATACAAAAAGAAAATATACAATGAAAACGGGTCATTTGAATTCGATCAATGACTCTTAGAATCACTATCCAATGACATGCTACAGTAAATACACATAAAAAAAGGCTCAGCGCTATATGCTGAACCCCTAAAAAAACCCCGCTATAATAGCGGGGTGGTCATAAATCTTATTTTTGATCTTGAAGAGCAGCTTCAAGCATTGTACCGTTTTTAGCAAGGTTTGTATGCCAAGAGAATGCTTTTTCAAGAATATGTGGAGTTTGATGTCCACCAGTTTGAGCAACTGCTTCAGTAAAGTATGCACGAAGTTGCGGACGGTAATCCGGGTGTGCACAGTTTTCGATGATTAATTCTACGCGTTCTTTTGGTGCTAGACCACGTAAATCAGCAATACCTTGCTCTGTCACTAGTACATCCACATCGTGCTCAGTGTGGTCCACGTGAGAAACGAAAGGAACGATACTAGAAATTTTGCCGCCTTTAGCATATGATTTCGTTACAAAAATACCTAGGCGTGAGTTACGAGCAAAGTCTCCTGATCCACCGATACCATTCATCATTCTTGTACCAGAAACATGTGTAGAATTTACGTTTCCGTAAATATCGCACTCTAACGCAGTATTGATTGAAATCAAACCAAGACGACGGATGATTTCAGGATGGTTAGATATTTCTTGTGGACGAAGAACGAGTTTATCACGGTATTTATCAAGCTCACCGTAAACTTGTTTTCCTTTTTCTTCAGCTAATGTAATCGAGCAACCTGAAGCAAATTTTACTTTTCCAGCATCAATTAAATCGAATACTGCATCTTGTAATACTTCAGAATACACTTCTAAATCTTTAAATTCAGAGTCAAGGAAACCAGCGAATACTGCGTTTGCTACTGAACCTACACCAGATTGAAGCGGAGCAAGGTTTTCAGTTAAACGGCCAGCCTTGATTTCTTCACGAAGGAAGTTAATAAGGTGATTGGCAATTGTTGCTGTTTCTTCGTCTGGTGGCACGATTGTAGAAGGTGCATCAAGATCTGTAGAAACCACAATCCCTCTAACTTTTTCAGGGTCAACCGGAATACCAATTGATCCAAGACGATCGCTTGCGCTAGTCATTGGAATTGGTTGGCGCTCACCTTGTTTAGCGGGTGTATAAATATCATGCATGCCTTCTAATCCTTCTGGATGAGACACGTTTAATTCAATAATTACATTTTTAGCTTCTTGAACGAAGATGGCTGAGTTACCTACAGAAGTTGTTGGGATGATTAATCCTTCTTCTGTAATAGCCAATGCTTCGATGATTGCAAAATCGATAGGTCCGACAATGCCTTGACGAACTTGTTCAGCTGTATGAGATAAATGCTGATCCACATAAGTGACTTCATCAGCATTTATTTTATTACGAATGCCTTTATCTGCTTGGAACGGTAAGCGTTTGTTAATGATACCAGCTTCCGCCATATGTTGGTCGACTTCTGGCCCTAATGAAGCACCAGTATAAACGTCAACTTTAAATTTTTCAGTTTTAGCTCTTTCAACTAGAGCCATCGGGATAACTTTAGCATCACCAGCACGAGTGAATCCACTCATACCAAGTTTCATCCCATCTTTAATCCAAGAAGCTGCTTCTTCCGCTGTAACAACTTTCCCCTTAAATTGTTCGTTGCGAATTTTTTTGAAAACGCTTTCGTTCATACAAAAGACCCCCATTTTCGCTTTTCTTACACTTAATTTTATCAAGCCCGTGTAATTGTCACATTCGTTTTCGAATGAAAAGCCTTAAATAGAGCACAAACCAGCATTTTTATCACATAAAGGAGAAACACTAAAATCCTAGAGCTCTTCTGAATTGACTGGCATATGTTTGACTAACTTGGATTTTAGACTGATCCTTCATTACCAGTAAAAATGTAGAGTGAAAATCAGGAAGAATCTCTTGAATATAATTAATATTGACGATGTACGAACGATGAACCCTAATGAACAAATCATTTGGTAAAATAAACTCCAATTCACTTAAGTTCATTTTATGAAATCCATTCACGCGTTCGGACTGAATTTTAGTTTTCCTATTTTGCGCTTCTAAATACATAATTTCGTCATATGGAAGTGGTATCCAGTGGTCATCCGTTTTGATTGTTAAAAATGAAGTCGGTAGTATTAACTGCTTTGACGGCAAAATGGCTGTTACTGCCCCTAACGGATTACCCTCGTCCATTATTGGTACGCTCAAACCATAATAAGGTACGCCAAATACATTACTTTCAACTTGTACACCAATTTTTTTTCGGACACTCAACGCTTTATAAGTAGCTGTTTTTTCACTTATTAAATCTCCTGGTTTAATTCCTAAGTCAACCTGCTTGCTCGGTTGGTAATAAATGTATTTTTCCGAGTCAGCCACAGAGATTGAAGCATCCTGCGGAACAAATTCCCTGATGATATTTAAAACGGACTCGACCGTAAATTGATCCATTTCCCCTCACCTCATAAAAGAACATATTTATAAATTCCCCTCACTATAAACAGGGCATTCTCGAACCTACTTCATTATTTATGGAAGACTTACAATTTTTTTGAAGTTATTTTTCGCAAAATAAAGAAAAATTGAATTAACTAAGCTAAAAGCGTCAAAAAAAGCAAATAAATTGGATTTAAATTTTTGTCCATATTCATTATAGTAGGAATACTCATCGATTTCTATGGGAGATAAAAAAAAGTTCCCTTATATAATAAAAATCATTTCCAAGCTATAAACTTTTAAAATTAATTGCCGATGAAATGCAGTAAAAACATAAAAAAACCGTTCTTCTTTATATAGAAGAAACGGCTGCAAAATGTTATTTTTTATAACTCTGATTTTGAAACGAGGATTTTATTCGAAGTGATAAAATTTCTTCTAAATTTTTCAATGGTAATTCTAATAAAAAGGGTCGGTCAGCAGGTTGATATACATTCTCTGATATGAGTGTATTAACAATCTTTTGTTTTTTTGCATTAACAATTCGGACCAGTCTCCCCATATTTAGCTCCTTTCTCTAATCTGCTGAATTCGGCACATAATGTTGGATTAATTAATCCTTCTAGTTCTCGTTTTTTAAAGCATCCTGTCCTTCTTTACCTGTTCGGATATTCACGACATTCGCTAATTCATAAATGAAGATTTTGCCGTCACCAGGTTTCCCTGTGCTCAAAAATTTCCTTGCCACATCCACAACATCCTGAACTGGAACTTCACAAACAACAATCTCGATTTTCATCCGATCATGTAACGACATTTCCCGATTTCGACCGCGATACGTTTCCACATAACTTTTCTGAAGTCCTGTTCCTTTTACTTCCGATACAGTTATTCCGCTTACCCCTATTTTTGCAAGCTCTGTTTTCAATTGTTCAAACTTAATAGGACGTGTAATGATTTCAATTTTCGTTATAACCTCAGACATATGATCCACCTCCATTTAAATTGATTCGTGATAGGCTTTTTCGCCGTGAAGTGTAAGATCAAGCCCCATTGACTCATCTTCTTCACTTACACGCAATGGAACGAAAAGATTTATTACTTTTGCAATGATATAAGTGACCACGGCCACGAATATATACGTTGCAACGATGGCTATAATCTGCTTCCAAAGCAAGTTGAAATCTCCGTAGAATAAACCATTAGCTCCACCTTCGTTTACAGAAGTAGTAGCAAATAATCCTGTCGCGATTCCACCCCAAGTTCCACCGATGCCATGTAAACCGAAAGCATCTAAGGCATCGTCGTATCCTAGTTTATTTTTCAGGAAGAATACACCCCAGAAGCATACTGCTCCACCAACGACACCGATAATGATGGAAGATGCTGGTGTTACGAATCCACACGCTGGTGTAATAGCAACTAACCCCGAAATCGCTCCAGATACTGCACCTAGCAATGTTGCTTTTTTATTCGCCATATACTCAACAATTAACCAACCAAGGATACCTGCAGCTGCTGCAACAGCTGTATTCACGAATACATTCATTGCTACCGCATTAATTGTCAGTGCGCTTCCAACATTGAAGCCGTACCAACCGAACCATATTAATGATCCGCCAAGGAATGTTAATGGAAGATTATGTGGTGCACTGTTACTTGATTCTTTCCTTTTACCTAACATGATCGCTAAAACCAGACCTGCAACCCCAGAAGAAATATGAACAACGTTACCACCAGCAAAATCAAGAGTACCGAGTTCAGCTAACCAGCCGCCTCCCCATACCCAGTGAGCAACAGGAGCGTATACGAATAGAGACCAAAGAATGGTAAAAATTAAGAATGCTGAAAACTTCATCCGCTCTGCAATACCTCCTGCAATGATTGAAACGGTTAATACAGCAAAGGTCATTTGGAATAACATGAATAAACTATGAGGAATTGTTTCACTGTATGGACCTGGTTCGAAGCCTACATCTTTTAAACCAACCCAATCCAGACCGCCAAGGAGTGTATTTCCTGGTGAAAATGATAATGAATATCCAACTAGTACCCAAAGAATAGAAATGACGGCCAGTGGCATATAACTATGCATTGCTGTATTCAGGACGTTTTTACTTTTTACCATCCCACCATAAAATAAGGCAATCCCTGGTGTCATTAGCCAAACCAACATTGTTGCCAAAAACATAAAAACCGAATCTGCCATTTGCATTTTGTTTCCCCCTTTTTTTATATATGTTATGTTATTTAACATTAATGTGTTATTTTTTTTATCATATACTTAATTTTCTAATAATTCAACTTTATTTTTATATTTTATAAAAAGAATGTTAGATTTTATAACATCAAATTTGAATAAATAACCGTAAATCTAAAGAATTTTGCCTTAATACCATTTCAAAAGAAATTTTTTTAGTCTAATGTTCTTATAACCCATCCCTACTTATTTCCCACGTAAAAAAACGAACCAAAAAAAGGACCCTCAAATCGAGGGCCCTTCAAAAATATAATTAGTTAACAGCAACGAGACACTTTACCACCTTTAGCATTATACCGTTCATCCTGCGCTTCACAGAAAAATTCTTTCCTAGTTTTTACTGGATCTTTAGGATGGTGGACCTTCATATGGTCTACATAAGTTTCATAACTAGGTACGCCGACAAGCAAACTTACAAACTGCTTTCTGAAGCTAAGAATCTTTGTTAATCTTTTCAACATTGTCTTCCCTCCCTTATGACCTTGATACATAAGGTGATTCATGTAAATCTATTTTTTGATTTTTCAAGACCTTGATCCATAATCTTATGGCTGAAATCAGGACAGTGATGACAACAATCATGAAGATGGCACAAAGGGCTGCATCCACATAATCATTGATGATAACTCGTTTCATTTCGGCTAAGTTAGCTGCCGGGGCAAGAACCTCCCCTTTATCATAGGCGGCTTTAAATTTGTCCTTATGCGCCAAAAAGCCAATCGCCGGGTTTTCATGGAATAGCTTTTGCCAACCTGCCGTCATGGTTACAATCAATAAGAATACAGTCGGTACAAGCGTAACCCATGTGTACGCTTTTTTGCCCATTTTGAAAAGGACAGTTGTACCAAGCAGCAATGCAATGGCTGCAAGCATCTGATTTGCAATACCAAACAACGGCCAAAGTGTATTTATTCCACCAAGAGGATCAATAACTCCTTGATAAAGGAAATAACCCCAACCAAGTACACAAATGGCCGTCGCAATGATGTTTGGCAGCCATTTACTCGTCTGTGCAAATGGCTTATAAAAGGTTCCGAGAATATCTTGAATCATAAAACGTCCTACCCTTGTTCCAGCATCAATGGTCGTTAAGATGAACAGTGYCTCAAACAGGATCGCGAAATGGTACCAGAACGCCATCAGTGAAGCACCACCAACCACCTGCGAGAAGATATGAGCCATTCCAATTGCAAAGGTCGGTGCTCCTCCAGTACGGGATAAGATCGTTTCTTCTCCGACATCATCTGCCAGACCAGTAATCATCTCTGGTGTCAAAATGAATCCCCAATCGGAAATCGTCGCTGCTACCTGAGCTGGCTCCGTTCCAACAACTGCACCTGGGCTATTAATCGCAAAGTAAATCCCTGGTGTCAGTACGCAGGCTGCTATCATCGCCATGATGGCAACAAAGGATTCAGTCAGCATAGCTCCGTATCCTATTGGACGCGAATGAGATTCACGTTCAATCATTTTAGGCGTTGTACCGGAAGAAACAAGTGCATGGAATCCCGACACTGCTCCACAAGCAATCGTGATGAACAAGAACGGAAATAGATTCCCTGAGAAAACAGGTCCTGTTCCATCAATAAACTGAGTGACAGCAGGCATTTCAAGGCTTGGCATGACGATAAAGGCGCAAGCCCGATGATCGTTCCGATTTTCAAGAATGTACTTAAATAATCACGTGGTGCCAATAGCATCCATACCGGCAGAACAGAAGCAACAAATCCGTATACGATCAACATGATGGCGATTGTTTCACCACTGAACGTAAACATTGGCGCCAATGTCGCGCTTTCGGATACAAATCGACCGAAATATAAAGCAAGCATCAATAAGATAATACCAATAATTGAACCTTCACCAACCCGACCAGGCCGGATATATCTCATGTAGACGCCCATAAGGACTGCAATCGGGATGGTTGAAGYGATCGTAAACATCCCCCAAGGACTGCCAACTAAGGCTTTTACGACTACAAGGGCAAGTACCGCTAATAATATAATCATGATACCAAGAATCCCCACCATTGCAATCAAACCTGTAATAGGTCCAATTTCCTCTTTAATCATCTCACCAAGCGATTTGCCGTTACGGCGCATCGAACCGAAGAGTATAATAAAATCTTGTACCGCTCCGGCTAAAACAACTCCAACTACAAGCCAAAGTGTTCCCGRCAAATATCCCATCTGTGCAGCAAGGATCGGTCCTACAAGCGGACCAGCTCCAGCAATTGCTGCAAAATGGTGACCAAACAACACCCATTTATTTGTAGGGACGTAGTCTTTTCCATCATTATTTGCTTCTGATGGAGTCTGACGATTGTCATCTAGCTCAAACACTTTCTGTGCGATAAATTTACTATAAAAGCGATACGCAACCGAATATACACAGAGAGCTGCAGTGACTATCCACATGGCATTAATACTTTCTCCTCGGTTTAAAGCAACGAAACCAAAACTTACTGCACCAACCGCCGATATAATCCCCCAAAGAATGACTGATTTAAGCGTTTTCATTTTTTCATCTCCTATCTATTAAAATTATTAATTACTATAAAAAGTCTTCATTTCATATGGCAATATGCTTCCATACTTCCCCCTTAACCAAACGAATTTAAAGAATTTTGTATATATTCAGAATTATATGTCATTAAAAGGTTTCTTAGCAATAGTCAATTAGTCAATTTGTAATGGATTTACAACCACTTTTATGGAATATACCGTCTTTCTTCCTGATTTGTAGGCACTTTCACGAAATGGCCGTCAATACCACAGCTATTCCGTTAACTAATCTTTATGTATCCAAGCGAAGCAATGGATTAACCTCATCAAACGCATTGAATTAACCATGAACAAAGGCATTCCTGCTGATTCAGAGGAAGGAAGGCTGATTGCTGAAGACTTACATTTGTCTGAGTTGATTTTCGAGGGAAACAAAGAACTAGAAGAGAAATTCTGGGATGTGCGTTAATCGGAGACTGACTCTTCTTCCGCAGGCTTGTACCCGGTAAAGGCAGAGCTCCTTGCTTTTTTAGACGAAGCAATTGCATCATTAAATGAAATCGAATGCAATTCCTAGGGATAGGGTTTTGACTTTACAGCACCAACGCAAAAATGTGCGCCCAGCGGCACACATTTTTTTCATCCGGTCTGATTTTCCTTTAATGAGCTGCGATAAAGTTCGGAATAAAATCCTCGCTGCTGCAAAAGCTCATTATGAGAACCTTTTTCAATGATTCTTCCTTCATCAAGTACCAGAATTTGATCACTTTGCTGAATCGTATTCAATCGATGAGCAATGACAAAACTCGTTCTTCCCTCCATCAATCGGTGTAACGCTTCCTGGATTTTCAGTTCGGTAATCGTATCTATACTGCTTGTCGCTTCATCTAAGATTAATAGAACGGGATCTGCTAAAATCGCTCTTGCAATCGATAGAAGCTGGCGCTGCCCCTGACTGATTCCACTGCCATCCTGATTCAAAATGGTATCATATTGATCTGGAAGCTTCATGATAAAGGAATGGGCATTTGCAAGCTTGGCTGCATCCACAACTTCTTCATCCCCCGCCTCTAATCGTCCGTAGCGGATATTTTCAAGAATGGTCCCCTGAAATAAAAAAGAATCCTGTAAAACAAATCCCATATGCTTACGGAGGCTGGCTCTCGTTACCTGCCGGATATCCTGGCCGTCGATCAAAATCCGACCACTGTTTGGTTCATAAAAACGGGCAAGCAGATTAATGATTGTCGTTTTACCTGCCCCCGTAGGCCCCACAAGAGCGATGGTTTCTCCTTTTTCAGCATGAAAACTGACATCATGTATTGTTCGATCTTCTTCATTATATGAAAAGGAAACTCCTTCAAAGTCCACCTCACCACAGACATTCCGAAGTTCACCGGCCTGTTTCTCATCCATTTCCTCTTCTTTTTCATCAAGAATGGCAAATACACGCTCAGCACCAGCAACAGCCGAAAGCAGCGTATTAAATTGGTTAGCTAGGTCATTTAATGGCCGGGTGAATTGCCTTGAGTACTCGGTGAAAATGACAATGACCCCGATGGAAACCGTACCAACGCCACTCAGTGCCAAAAATCCACCGACAGCAGCAATTACCGTAAAGCTTAAGTTGTTCAGTAAATTCATTAGCTTTGGAATCAGCCCTGAATAAGATTGCGATAAAAACCCAGCTTTCTTTAAGTTTTCACTCCGGGTAATAAAATCGCTGATAACTTTATCTTCCTGTGAAAAAGCCTTCACGATCCGCTGTCCGGAAATTGTCTCCTCGATAAACCCGTTCAGTTCACCAAGATTTTTCTGCTGTTCTTTAAAAAGCTTTCCTGTCCGGTTTGTGATCCATCTCAACCCGAAGAACATAAGAGGAACGATAAAGAGAGTAAGAAGCGTTAGCAATGGGCTCAAATACAGCATCACTCCTATTGTTCCTACCAATGTCAGTATACTTGAAAAAACCTGAATCACAGAACTATTCAAAGTAGAACTGACATTTTCAATATCATTCGTTACCCGACTCATCAATTCCCCATGCTGACGGCGGTCAAAAAAGGGGATCGACAACTGATGAAGCTTTTTAAACAATTGATTGCGCATCACATACACCGTATCCTGCGCAATCCCGATCATCCAATAATTCTGCAACCACATCGAAAGTGAATAGAAAATATAGACCGCAAGAAGCCCGAACAACAGGTTTATTAGCCCTCCGCTATCCTTGGTGACAATATAATCGTCTATGGCCATCCCAACAAGAAAGGGTCCGAGTAATCCCAATACCGAGCTTATTAGTACCATAAGCAGGACATAGAATAGCAGACCTTTATTCGTTGCTAAATAGGGGATTATTCGTTTTATCGTATTCCATGAGTTGGATGGTTTTGACTTTGCATTAGCGGGAGATATTTTTCGACTCAAGTGAAATCCCCTCCTCCCCAAACTGTGAGTGAACGATTTTTCGATAAAGAGTACTTGTTTTGATCAACTCTTCATGTTTTCCTTCCGCAAGCATTTCACCATTTTCAAGTAATAAAATTTTATCTGCCTCCATGGCTGTACTAATTTTTTGTGTAATGATAAGTGTCGTACATGTATAGGACTTTAAAGCATTAAGCAGTTTACTTTCTGTTTTTAAATCCAGGGCACTTGTACTGTCATCCAGCAAAAGAATCTTCGGTCTACGCACCAATGCCCTCGCAATCGATAACCGCTGTTTTTGCCCACCTGACAGATTCACTCCTTTTTGCCCTAACTGCGTTTCATATTGTTTTGGCAGTTTCATCACGGTCTCGTGAACCTGAGCATGCTGGGCTGCTGTCATAAGCTCTTCCATCGTAGCGTTTTCTTTCCCCCAAGCAATGTTATTCTTTATGGATCCTGAAAAAAGCAAGGCTTCTTGCGGTACATAGCCAATCCTTTTTCTAAGGGAATCCAAGGGAATATTTTTCACATCTTGGCTGTCTATAAAAATGGATCCGCTTTCAACTTCGTACAATCTTGGAATTAGCTGAAATAAGGAGGTTTTCCCTGAGCCTGTCGCTCCGATAATAGCAAGCGATTCTCCCGCTTCAACAGTGAAGCTCAAATTTTTCAATACCGGTGTACCACTTCCAGGATAACGGAATGATACATCCTGAAACTCGATGCTTCCTGCTTTAACGGCCCCACTCTGACTCTCCATCTTACCTTCATCAAGATCTATGGGGGTTTCAAATATTTCAGTCACGCGTTCGGCTGAAGCCTTTGCTCGTGAAATGACCATGATCAGCCACGAAAAAACTGAAAGTGATGCCGCAATCCTCGTTGCATAGTTAACAATCGCCACCACTTCCCCGACCTGTATATCTCCTGTTGCAATAAATTCGCTTCCAAGCCAAAGAATGACCAGGATGGCCAAATTCATAACCAGCATCAGCACCGGCATCGTTGTTTCAATTAAACGAAGGGAAGTTACAGTCTTTCTTTTCAACTCGTCATTCGCCTCGTCAAATCGTTTGATTTCATGCTCCTTACGAAGAAAAGCTTTAATTAAGCGCATGCCTATCAGATTTTCCCGCATGACGCTATTAACATTATCGAGCTTTTTCTGGACGAGTTTAAATAGTTTAGCCGCTCGTTTCATAACCCAGCCTAGAAAGAACACAAGAATGGGAATCGAAATGACTAACACAAGAGACAGTTTCAAATTGACCGTAATCGCCATGATCGCGCCGCCAAGTACAATTAATGGAGCTCTTGCCATGATACGCAGACCCATGAAAACCGTATTTTGAAGCTGAGTCACGTCATTCGTCATCCTTGTAATCAAAGATGAGGTCGGAATGTTATTCAAATTAGCAAAAGAAAACGCTTGAATTTTTCCAAAAAGGCTTTTCCTGACATCATGGCCAAAACTCTGACTCACATGAGATGCTGTAAACGAATTAACGATTCCTCCAAGAAATGAAAAAATAGAAAGTCCCACCATAATGCTTCCCCACTTAATCACTACTGATAGATCTTTCTGTAAAATACCATCATCAATTATTTTTGCAATAAATAGCGGTTGTAACAGTTCAACACCGAGCTCAACAATCATTAAAAATAAAGCGAGAGTAATCAAGAGTCGGTATGGCCTTAGAAATGAGAACAGTTTTTTCATCTATGACACCCTTCAATTCTTCATATGTAGATAGCATTTTTATCTTTTCATTATACATTTTTATACAGAATTTATAAAAGATTTTGAAATAATTAATAGGATTGGTAAATAACTTGAAATTTTTTTAGAAATACGCTTGACAAATAACAGGAAATAAGAGAAAATTCTAATTGATAATGATTTTCAATTTCATTATCGATCTCTGAAATTTGATAAGTAAATACGATAATCTATTATCGTACCCTTTTGATATTGTACATAGATACAATGTCGCCCCGGCTTCTCTGTGCCTAGTAAAAATTATATGCTTAGTAGCGAATGCAAGTCACTAGAATATTGCCCCCTCTTTATTCAAGTCATTTTATTCACGTTGAAAGCATATTAGGCAGCCGGGGATTATTTTTTTTGAAAACTAATAAACGTACATATATAGATAAAAGGAGCAGGATGAACATGAAACTTGAACAAATCATTAAAGAACGGCGCAGTATTAAACGATTTAAGGACATTCCTGTTCCCCTTGATACCATTCAATCCTTATTGGAAACGTCGACATGGGCACCTAATCACAAAATGACCCAGCCGTGGCGCTTCATCGTCGTGCAGGGTGATAGCCGTTTAAAACTGGCTGAAGCAACCCCTGCTTTTATGGCAGGCAAGGAAAAGGATCCGGAAAAGAAAAAAGAAGCTGGACAGCGCGGATATAATAAACTAAAAGATGTTCCAATGTTTGTCGCGGTTGTAATGGACGAAAACCCAAATCCGATGACTCGCGAAGAAGATTATGCAGCTACAAGTGCCCTGATTCAGAACTTCAGCCTGCTTGCCTGGGAACAAGGAATCGGAATGATTTGGGAAACATACGGCATGATTCACAGCACAGAGTTCCGTGAAGCTTTAGGCGTAAATCCTGGTGAAAAAATCGTCGGTAGTCTGCACGTTGGCTACCCCGATATGATTCCCACCCCACGTCCACGGAAATCGATTGAACAACTACTAACAGTTATGAACTAACTAAAAAGGAAAGCCTCCAATCTTCAATTTGGAGGCTTTCCTTTTCTTTATTATAGATGTCGATGACACGTACGCTAATTCATGATCCTGACATCATTCTTTTCGATGAACCGACGACAGGACTTGATATCATTTCATCCAATGTATTTCGCCAGCTTGTTCTTCAACTGAAACAGCAGGGCAATACGATCATTTTCTCTAGCCATATTATGGAGGAGGTTACTTTACTCTGCGACTCCGTAGCGATGATGCATAAAGTGGAACTGATTTATAAAAGAAAGCTTGAGTCTCTATATATAGAAGAAAAAAGTCGTGACCTAAATTATATTTTCATGTCCAAACTTGTAAGGAGGAACCAATCCCGTGTTTCTTAATATGTATGTGAAAGAAATGAAGGAAGCTTTAAGGGATCGCCGCACATTGATTTTAAGTGTACTCCTGCCTATTCTATTATTGACTGGGTTAACACTATTTTAGAAGAGTTTGATGAACACGGATGAAAATGAAACCTATACCCTGGCAGTCGATCCGTCATTCAGCAAAGCCTTACTTAGTGATTTTCCACAAATCGAAGTCAAATCATTCGATAACCCTACCGAAGCAGTCCAAGAAGACCAAGCCCCCGCTGCCCTGCAAGTTGGCGAAGGTTTCATGGAACAAATAGAAAAGGGCAAACAAGTCACGTTCAGCCTCTTCGGTGACACGTATGGTCAAGATAGTTCTTACGCCCTTTCACAGGTCGAGTCAGCTTAACACTTTTTGAAAAGCAAATCATTCAAGATAGGCTGCAAAGCATAAATGCTGACACTAGTCTGATAAGTCCGCTGCAAGTCAACATCAAGGAAGCTTTGCAAATGTCAGCAAGCATCATATCCAAGACCGTCAAGGAATCCCAAAACTATATATCACCGATAACAATGCTCGTCATTCTGCCTGCACTATTCTTAGGCGGAACAGGCTTACATGAATTAACAACCAAACACTTCTTGATTCCAATTTTCAATATTTTTGCTCTCTTTAAAGAATTGATTTATGGCGTGATTGATTATCAAAACATCTTCCTTACAGCCAGTATCCTCATTGTCTCCATTGCTATATTCTTTGCTGTATCAAGGATTTTATTTTTGAAGGACAAATGGGTATTGAATTAAAGTAGACGTAATGAGCCCTCAGCGCGCCTTCTACTTGGTGAGATATTTGATTAACAGTAAAAAACCTCCCTTTTCAAGGAGGCTTCTAAAATCTCATTCTCAAAAAAACTCGTGATATAAAGCCTGAATTGCCGTCTCTTCACTATGACCTTTCACACCGAACATCATGCTCACCTCAGAAGAGCCTTGGTTGATCATTTCGATGTTGACCTTAGCTTCAGCCAGCGCTTTTGATGCTCTTGCCGTTGTACCCACATT
>NZ_JBFUIB010000033.1:0-29055 GCF_056402095.1 Peribacillus sp. P4_C12 | reverse complement strand
GAACATGATCAAAAACGATAGGATCATAGCCGTGTTGGATAAATATTGAATCCCCTTTTCTAATCCAGTGGATATAGAGATTAAGAATAGAATAGTTGCAACGGCAATAACGGTGATTTGAACTAGAAGTGTGTTTGGAATACCAAATAAGGCATTAAGYCCACCTGAAATTTGCTTGGCACCCAAACCAAGAGAAGTGGCTATACCGAAGATGGTTGCGAAAACTGCAAGGATATCAATGGTTTTACCAATCGGACCATGAATTTTTTCCTTTAGAAGAGGATAAAAAGCAGAACTCACTGATGCTGGYAATCTTTTGTTGAATTGGAAAAAAGCAAGGGCCAAACCAATGACGGTRTAAATTGCCCAGGGATGAAAACCCCAATGAAAAAATGTATACTGCATCGCTAAATTAGCWGCTGCTTCTGTATGTCCTTCTCCAGTAGGTGGACTCGTATAATGAAATACAGGTTCTGCAACACTCCAAWAGAYRATTCCTACTCCCGWACCTGCACCAAAAAGCATAGCCAGCCAGGATGCTGTCTTAAATTCCGGTTTATCCGTTTCCTTTCCCAACCTAATATGACCGTATTTAGAGAATAATAAATAAACAGAAAATAGGACAAAAAAGAGGGCTGACCCAAGATAAATCCACCCAAAGTAGTCAATGGTACCATTAAAAAAGGTAGTGGTAATAATTGAAAGGCTTTCTGTAAAAAAGATCCCCCAAATAATGAAAGCAACTGTTAGTAGGACTGAAACAGTAAAAACGATATTTTCGTTTTTCCTCTTTTTACTCATATTACTCCTCCTTTACTTCGATAAAAGTGGTTACTGAGTATTCTGTGGTACGCTTCATCCATTCAACGTTATCAGGTCTCAACAGAAGCTGTTTTGTAATGTAAACCGATCAAAAAGATATAGATTTCTGCAAATCATATTTTTTTTATTTTAGATTTACAGTCTAAAAATTTGATTGGATTATAGATAGCATCGGACCCATCCGTGAGATAAACGCTGGTTAAATTGGGATGGGCCGTGCAATTCTTCAGAAATTATCTAATCACTTGGTTCTAAATTTATTTACGTTCGCATTTAACGACTATTTAACACTTGATTTCCATTTCTAATATTAGCAATTGCCTGACTTCTATCCTTTTGATTATAAATGGCTGAACCTGCAACAAGGACATTAGCTCCTGCTTCGATACAGAGTTTAGCCGTTTCAGGATTTACTCCACCATCGACTTCAATTTCAACTTGCAAGTTTCTCTCTTCCACAATGGCAGCAATTTGTTTTATTTTTGGTAGGACAGAATGAATGAAAGATTGTCCCCCAAACCCTGGATTTACTGTCATTAACAATACAAGGTCAACATCTTCTATCACATGCTCGATCATTGAAACCGGAGTATGAGGATTTAATACCACTCCAGCTTTCATGCCTTCAGATTTAATCTGTTKAATGGTTCTGTTCAAATGATGACATGCTTCAACATGAACCGATAATATATCGGCACCTGCTTGGCCGAACGCCCCAATATATTGATTTGGATTTTCTATCATTAAATGCACATCTAAAGGTAAGTTTGTGACGGGTCTAATTGCCTCGACAATTAAGGGGCCAATTGTTATATTTGGCACAAAATGACCATCCATCACATCCACATGGATGTAATCAGCTCCGCCCCTTTCAACATCTTTTATTTCTTCTCCAAGCCGTGCAAAGTCAGCTGATAGAATGGAAGGTGCAATCTTAATCATAATTTAATACCTCTACTTTCTTTTATGTGTATAGAAAAAATTCACCCTGATAGAGAGTGTTAGCTGAAATAGAAAAACGTTTCTTCTTTGCTATACTGATTCTTATACTTCTCCATAGAAAAATTGTTCTAATTCATTCAATATTTTTAAAATATTAAAATAATTCTGAATAATCAGATTTTATTTCACATGAATTACAGGTAAAAAGAATCTTTCTTGGTAAAAAACTTTACTATTTAGTAATTTTGTCGAATTTTATATAATAAACCAACTATTTATGAGACCCTGAAAAATTGCCCAGTGCTTTTTTTACATATTAAATGCTTTCATACGAGGCTATTTTATTGACACGCCTTTCGTGCCTACCAGCTTCAAAGGCGGTTGTTAACCATGTTTTTGCAATATTCCGAGCTAAATCCGGACGAATAACACGCTCTCCCATTGCTAATATATTAGAATCATTATGCTCTCTTGTCACCCTAGCACTATACAAATCGTGCACAAGAGCACAGCGTATACCATTTACTTTGTTTGCCGCAATACTCATTCCAATGCCTGTACCACAAATTAGAATACCACGTTCAACCTCACCGCTTGCTACCTTATTCGCTACTGGAATCGCATAATCTGGATAGTCAACAGAGGAGCTAGATTCACACCCTAAGTCTATATACTCAATATTCAACTCTTCCATCAGGGAGATTATTTCTTTCCGAATATTCACACCACCATGATCAGATGCAATTGCTACTTTCATTTTTTCTTCCTCCTATCTTATTGAGATTCCTTCTTGTAATTAAGATTGTAACTCCCACATATTCTTCGAGAGCATGTCATAAGCAATTCTTACTTTTTCCTGATTTCCAATTATATCTTTACTGTATTCACTATAAACGAATCATCCCTTTTATATAGAAAGACTTCTTGCTAAATGATAAAGGGACAAATCAATGGTATGCTTCTCTTTCGCTGCTTCTCCAAAAGATGAATGAATCAGTTTACCATTTTTCAAACCCACCATCACACCTTTTTCGCCTTCAACCAGTAAATCGACAGCTTTTGCTCCCATCTGACTGCTCATCATACGGTCATAAGCGCTAGGAGATCCCCCACGTTGAAGATGCCCAAGAATAGTCACCTTTGTGTCAAATCCTGTTTTTTCACTTATCACTCTACCGATTTCTATCCCTTTACCTACACTACCATTAAATGCCCCTTCAGCGACCACAATAATGCTGTGTGTTTTTCCACGCTGATATCCTTGGTTAATACGGTCAATTACATCTTCCACATCATGGTCAGCTTCAGGGATAATAATCGATTCTGCCCCCGCACACATTCCTGCCCATAGAGCAATGTCACCTGCATCACGTCCCATTACCTCAACGACATAGGTACGCTCATGTGAAGCTGCCGTATCACGAATTTTATCAATGGCTTTCACAGCTGTGTTTACAGCAGTATCAAATCCAATCGTATATTCTGTCCCTGCAATGTCATTGTCAATGGTTCCTGGGATACCAACGGTTGGAAATCCTAGGGCGCTTAATTTTCTCGCACCTTCAAAAGTGCCATTTCCACCGATCACGATTAAACCTTCGATGCCCTCTTTTTCTAGTTGTTTTAAAGCATGTTGCTGTCCTTCATCCTTCTTAAACTCTTGACAGCGTGTGGTTTGTAAAATGGTTCCTCCCCGGTGAATGATATCACGAACACTTCCCATGTTCATTGAAACAAAATCCCCATCCATTAAACCTTTGTAGCCATTTTGAACACCAAAAACATCCAGTCCCTTAAAAATCCCTCTTCGAACTACCGCACGAATAGCGGTATTCATTCCTGGTGCATCCCCGCCACTAGTTAAAACTGCAATCTTATTCATTCATGTTTCCTCCATATTTTTCACGTCTTATATACAAGTCACTATATGAATCTACAACCCTAAACCTGCTATTACATAATAAAGTTCATCATTATATTCCCTTGTAGATCAATGGGTCTAAAAACAAAAAAATAAGAGAATCTCTTCAAAGTCTCGAATAAATAATGACGAAACAAATGTGTGATGGTTTATTTATTTGTTCACCACTTCTATAAAAAAAATTTATGAAACTTTTTTAATAGCTTTCATTAATTCAAGAAAGGAAATATCCCTATTCCTTTTCTCTTCAAACAAAATTTGCTGATATTTATATAAAAGCTGATCCAATTCTTGGCTACAGGTTATCGTTTTTTCATCCATATAATCTCCTGCCATAGCATTTTCAATCATTTCTTCACGCTTAGCGTCTATATTCACAAGTAATTCTGATTTTAAAATTTCAATCGTCATCTTTTTCTCCTCCACATCATAATAGCTACTTCGTAGGAAACAAACATAGTCGTTTTGAATGTTCTACTTATTTAAAACAATAATTACTGGATAACAATCAATTGTACATTATGATTTAGTAACTCTTGTTTATAACTCCACGAAATTAGTAAGTAATGGAATCAATCTTTAGTTACAAAAATCCGCTTCAAAGGCTGTGTAAGACTTTGAAGCAAATCTCTAATTTACTTTTTATAAGATTGATTAAACAATGTTTATTATGATGAGGAGAAGAGTTACATGATATGAAGACAAAATCTATTTGAATGAATACTTCTATTTAAAGTGAAGTAGAAGTAATTCATTTGTTCAAAAAAGGGCAGGCTCACCAACTGGTGCAGTCTGCCCGTAATCAAAAGGTGTTCATTCATAAAATAAACCGTTGGGAGTTGTTTCTTAGCCCCTATATTTCAAATAAAGGAATCTATGGTTCTAGTAAATGTTTAAAGACCCACCTTTTATTCGAAAATAATTAGGGAACACAAGTGTTTCTAATTTATTAAATGAAATGCTCGGTTATTTTTAAATTAAACAAGGTAAAATTTAGAGTAGCTTTTTAAATTGAGAGATGACATTTTCAACCGTAAAACCGTATTCTTCAATTATTTTCTCTCCTGGGGCTGAGGCTCCAAATTGATCAATGCTGAGGACGTGACCGTTATCACCAACATATTTACTCCAACCTAATGAAGCACCCATCTCAATACCAAGACGTGTTTTTACGTATTTAGGAAGTACACTTTCTTTGTATGCATCAGTTTGTTTTTCAAAACGATCCCAGCTCGGCATACTAACAACCGAAACATATATACCTTCATTTTCAAGTGCCCTTTGTGCATCAACAGCAAGGGGAACTTCAGAACCAGAAGCTAATAACAATCCAGCAACCTCACCTTTTGCCTCGGAGATTACATATGCACCTTTTTTAACACCCTCATACCCTTTTTCAGGATTTACAAGTGTTGGCAAATCTTGACGTGTAAGGATAAGAGCTGTTGGTTCGTCTTTACTCTCTAACGCTAACTTCCAAGCTGCTGCTGTCTCATTGCCTTCAGCCGGGCGAATTGTAGAGAGACCAGGCATTGCACGTAATGAGGCCAATTGTTCAATTGGTTCATGTGTTGGTCCATCCTCACCCACAGCAACGCTATCATGAGTAAAGACATAAATTACAGGTAGTTTCATTAATGCTGAGAGACGAATTGCCGGGCGTAAATAATCAGAGAATACAAAGAATGTTGCTCCAAATACTTTCACACCACCGTGTAAGGCCATTCCGTTTACAGCAGCACCCATTCCAAATTCACGAACCCCAAACCAAACGTTACGTCCACTATAATCTGAAGCACTAAAGTCTCCTTCACCTTTTAGCATTGTTTTATTAGAAGAGGATAGATCAGCTGAACCTCCAAATAACTGTGGAACATTTTTCGCAAGAGCATTTAATACTTCACCGCTGGAAGAACGAGTCGCAAGTTTATCTTCACCCACACTATATTGAGGAACATCTGCATCCCAGCCTTCTGGAAGCTCGGCATTGATTGATTGCAATAATTCTTTTGCAAGCTCTGGATATGTTTTCTCATATTTAGCGAACAACTTATTCCAAGACTGTTCCTTCTGCTCTGACGCTTCTTTTAATTCTGCAAAATGTGCTTTTACTTCTTCTGGGATATAAAAATCTTCTTCATAGTTCCAATTGTAATGTTCTTTGACCAGTTTTATTTCTTCTTTTCCAAGTGGCGCACCGTGCGAAGCAGATTTACCGCCTTTATTCGGTGAACCATAACCAATTGTTGTTCTGACCTCAATTAATGTAGGTTGTTCTTCGTTTGCCTTTGCTTTAGCTAAAGCTTCCGCGACTGCCTGAAGATCATTGCCGTCCTCAACACGAAGTACCTGCCAGCCGTATGCTTTAAAACGATTAGCAGCACTTTCACTAAATGACATATGAAGATCACCATCAAGAGAAATATCGTTTGAATCATACAGTACAATCAAACGGCCTAGTTTAAGGTGGCCTGCCAGGGAAGCTGCTTCTGCAGATACACCTTCCATTAGATCACCATCGCCACAAATGCTGTATGTGTAATGATCAATAACATTTAAATCATCACGATTGTACGTAGAAGCTAAGTGCCTTTCAGCCATTGCCATCCCAACTGCCATGGCAATTCCTTGACCTAATGGACCTGTTGTGGCATCCACTCCAGGTGTATGGCCAAATTCAGGATGACCAGGTGTATTGCTTCCCCATTGACGGAAGTTTTTTAAGTCATCCATTGATAGGTCATAACCAGTTAAATGCAATAAGCTGTATAATAGCATGGATCCATGACCTGCAGATAACGTAAAACGGTCACGGTTAAACCAATTCGGATTGCTTGGATTATAGTTCATAAACTTAGACCAGAGTATGTATGCCATTGGAGCAGCGCCCATTGGCATACCTGGATGGCCTGAATTAGCCTTTTCAATCGCATCGATTGATAGGGTTCTAATCGTATTAATGGCTAGCTGATCAACCTTTACTTTTTCTTCAATCATGATTTTTCCCCTTTCTTTTGAATTAAGCTAAGCTCTTTTCCTTTTGCTCTACTTGAGCTCTACCTGAAGAGCCAAATTCACGCATTTTACCCTTAACTGTATTTTTAATGGCTTCACGAGCTGGTGTAAGGAATTTTCGAGGATCGTATTCATTTGGCTTCGCTGCTAATACTTCGCGAACGGCTTTGGTAGCAGAAATTTGGCTCTCTGTGTTGACGTTAATTTTCGCCGAACCAAACTTAATGGCTTTTTGAATATCTTTTGTTGGAATACCTGTACCACCGTGAAGAACGAGAGGAACACCTGTTAATTCCATAACTTCCTTCATCCGATCAAATCCAAGATTTGGTTCACCTTTATATGGACCATGAACAGAACCTAACGCTGGTGCAAAGCAGTCTACTCCTGTTTCACGAACTAATTGATCACATTCAGAAGGAATCGCATAAAATGCAGATTCAACATCTTCGATAACGTCATCTTCTTGTCCACCAATACGACCAAGCTCCGCTTCAACAGATACACCAACAGCATGTGCCACTTCAACCACTCGTTTTGTTAATTCAATATTTTCTTTTAGTGGATGATGGGAACCATCGATCATCACGGATGTAAATCCAGCATGTATAGCTTGTACACATTTTTCAAGACTTGAACCATGATCGAGGTGAATAGCAACTGGGACAGTTACTTTATATTCATCCATTAATTCTTTGACCATTGTGACAATTAACTTAAATCCACCCATGTAACGAGCAGCACCTTCGGATACACCAAGAATAACAGGAGCATTCTCTTCTTGAGCTGCCTGTAAAATGGCCTGAGTAAACTCAAGATTATTGATGTTAAACTGTCCTACAGCATACTTATTTTCTTTTGCTTGAATTAACATTTCTTTCATTGAAACTAATGGCATATTTTCTATCTCCTTTTTCCTTTTAATATAAATGCTTGACTATCTAATAAGACAATCAACATCAATTGCTAGTTTCAGTATCGATGATACGCTTCTATGAATTGAATTTTCCCATCCATTCCACCAACTGTAAGGAAAGAATGTGTTAGGATTGACCCATCCTCTGTTTTTCGAATACCCTTCATCAGCGTTCCATCCGTAATTCCGGTTGCTACAAAGAAGCAATCATCAGATTTTACAATGTCATCTATTGTTAATACCATTTCAGGATTTGATAATCCCATCTTAATACAGCGATCAAATTCTTCTTGGTTTTGAGGGGCCAGTTTCCCTTGAAAATCTCCTCCCAAGCACTTCAATGCAGTCGCAGCAATTACTCCTTCTGGAGCACCGCCAGTCCCTACTAATATATCAACGTCTATTTCTTCGAGTGCAGTACCGATTGCTCCTGTAACGTCACCATCAGAAAACAACTTGACTTTAGCCCCCACATCGAATACTTGTTTGATTAAATGATCATGACGTGGTCGATCCTGTATCATTACCGTTAATTCTTTTATGTCTTTTCCTAAAGCTTTAGCAACGGATCTCATATTTTCTGTTAAAGATGCGTCTATATTGATATGACCTTTTGCTTTTGGACCTACAGCTATCTTTTTCATGTACATATCCGGCGCATGTAGTAAACTTCCTCTGGAGGAAACAGCAATGACTGTTATTGAATCATCCTGTCCTTTTGACATTAAAGTAGTTCCTTCAACAGGATCAACCGCAATATCTACTTGGGGCCCATTTCTAGTTCCTAGCTCCTCATCAATATAGAGCATGGGAGCTTCGTCCAGTTCCCCTTCCCCAATAACAATCACGCCAGTCATATCAATGAGGTTCATTCGATCGCGCATAGCTTTCGTTCCAGCCCCATCCGCTTCATTTTTTCTTCCTTTTCCTATCCAAGGATAGGACGCAATGGCTGCTTGTTGTGCTACAGCGAGAAAATCCATAGCTAACGACAGAACAGGCTCTTTACTAACGACTTTGGTTTTTAATTCACTCATTCGATCACCTCCTGTGTTTTTTTACCTATACAAGCCAAACTATCTTTTGTACACGTTTTACCTGTATAGAAGCAATTATAATTTACATAATATAAATTTGTAAGTATGCACTTTTTTAATACATAGTACTTAAAAGTATACTGTTCGTTTATACAAGCTATTTTGCTTTGTACACATTTTATACTTGTACGCATACAATTAACATGTATAATATAAAATTATAAGTACATGCCTTTTAAATATATAGTATCAAAAGTATACTGCTAATTTGACAAGCTATTTTTTATATTTGTTCAAGTATAATGCGTAAATTATTGGTACGTAAGTAAGCACTTTACAAACATATAGTATTAAAAAGTATACTTTTACATGGAGGCGAACCAATGAGGATCATTCGTGATAAGGAGTTTAGCTGTGAAAAAGAATTGTTACTTGCTGTTATTGGTGGAAAATGGAAAATGCTTATTTTATGGCATCTTGGCAAAGAGGGCACCCAACGGTTTAACGAACTGAAGTCTCTCATGCCCGGTATTAACCAAAGAATGCTTGTTAATCAACTACGAGAGCTGGAGGAAGACCTCATTGTTCACCGTGAAGTCTACCCTGTTGTACCACCAAAAGTTGAATATTCACTTACCGAATATGGGGAAACTCTAATTCCTATTCTAGAATCTATGTATGAGTGGGGAAAGAACTACATGGACGTTGTCTTGAAAACTAATAAATAAAGAGACAAAAGAATCAATAGTTTAAAAGCTACCTCAATTAAGAGATTATTTGTCCCTTCTATAAATAACAGGATTTTGCAAGAGGTAATGAATGCTTGTTCAATATGGAGATAACTGTTGCTGTTCCTCAAAGATTGTCGAAGTTAATTATAAGATCATTGATAACCATAAAATTCCTCAACAACTAGCTCGGAGTGCATACTCATCAGATGACGGAGCTAGTTTTGTTTCACCCAGGTGGATATCTGACCACCATTTCCCTTTAACGGGACCTCAATAAATTCCTTTCTTTATGATTTTTCTTTTAGTTTAAATAGCTATAGTATACTTTTCATCACTATATAACATAAAAGTGTGTACTTGTTAAAATTTATTATGTGTCTAATAATAACAATAGCCATAATCAATAAAACATGATGAGGTGAAATCTTTATAGAGTATTGAAAAGAAAGGATGAGACTATGAAACTAAGAGTTTCTGCAGTGCAATACCATCTCCATACTATAAGTTCCTTTGAGGAATTTTCCAAACAAGTGGAACATTATATTAAAACCGCTGAAGAATTTGGTTCAGACTTTGTCTTGTTCCCGGAATTTTTCACCACACAATTAATGTCCATTGGTAATAAACAAGGACAACCTTTGACCATTCAAGATCTACCCGATTTTACAGAACGATATCATTCTTTATTTATAAATTTTGCGATGCAAACAAAGATGCATATTATTGGGGGAACCCATGTCATTCGTAAAGGTGATCGATTGTACAACGTCGCTCACTTATTCTATCCAGATGGAAGAGTCGCAGAACAGTCAAAACTTCATATCACTCCAACAGAAGTGAAGGACTGGAAGCTGACTCCTGGTGAAAATCTAGAAGTGTTCAAGACTGACAAAGGCACAATTGCCATGTTGACTTGCTATGACATCGAATTTCCAGAAATCGTTCGGATGGCTAAGGCCAAGGGTGCGGATATAATTTTCTGTCCTTCTTGTACCGATGACCGTCATGGATTTCATCGTGTCCGTTACACGAGCCATGCGAGGACAGTAGAAAATCAGGTCTATGTCGTGACCACCGGAACAGTCGGTTCCCTTCCTACGATTGACTTTATGCGAGCGAATTATGGGCAAGCTGCCGTGATTACACCAAACGATATTCCATTTCCTCCAAATGGGATACAAGTAGAGGGCGAAGTTAACCAAGACATGATAGTAACTGCTGATTTGAATTTAGAGCTTTTATATCAGGTTAGGGAAAGTGGTTCCGTCACGACATGGCGGGATCGTCGTACAGACCTTTATCCAGATTGGGAAACAAATAAAGAGCTCACTTCCCAAAAATAAGGGGGAATCATTTTGTATCGAAAAGAGCTTTTTGTCTTCGACCAAGAGCAATCTGTCCCTGCGGTGATCCGAAATTATGAAGAAAAAGACTTTCCCGGCTTAATTCGCGTTCAACAGGAAAGTTTTCCACCACCATTCCCGTCTGAATTGTGGTGGAATACGGAACAATTGCATAATCATATTACCCTGTTCCCCGAAGGATCCTTATGCATTGAAATCGATGGTGAAATTGCGGGTTCAATGACTGGATTGTTGGTTGACATTGATTCCAAGCAGCCGGAACATACATGGGAGGAAATCACGGACAATGGGTACATTCGAAACCATAATCCAGATGGAAATACGCTCTATGTCGTGGATATTGGTGTAAGTCCCTCCTATCGAAAATTAGGATTAGGAAAATGGCTGATGTTCTCGATGTATGAAGTTGTAGTTCATAAAGGGTTGGAACGGTTACTGGGAGGAGGAAGAATGCCTGGATATCATAAAAAAGTGAGTGAGCTGACGCCGGAACAATACCTTGAAGCTGTCGTAAAAGGCGAACTGAAAGATCCGGTCATCACCTTCCTGCTCCGCTGTGGTCGTACCCCCGTTCAAGTTGTGGCAAACTATTTAGAAGATGCAGAATCACATAATTACGGAACACTGATGGAGTGGAAAAATCCTTTTTGCCCATCAAAGTCAAAACATGGAGAGGACTAAAATAAAAATGGAATATATCAGAATTACAAGTATAGAAGATCCTTTATTTAACCAAATGCATCAATTAATGCAAGACGTATTCCCCCCAGAAGAAGTATTAGAATTCGACCTTTGGAAAGAACCTTTGGAAGACCCAGGAATCCGTGTTTTTGTTGCCGTTCATAATAGGAAAGTAATAGGTGCGACGGAGTACCGTTATTATGAGGATTTTAATGTTGCGATGACAGATTTTACGATCATTGGTCAGGCTGGACTCGGCATCGGTCCATTTTTAGCTAATAAGAGATTAGAAGATTTAATATACTTGGCCTCGATTAATGGCAATCGTTTATTTGGTATGTTTGCTGAAATTTACGATCCATATCGAGTAAAACACTATGAATTTGGCGGGGTTAAGCCTATGAATCCATATGTCCGCCGTGAAGTACTGTCTCATCTTGGTTACAAGCGTCTTGATTTCCCTTATGTCCACCCATCCTGGAACAATGATGGAGAGGCAGTAACAGGACTCGATCTTTGTTTTCTTCCAATGGAAGCTAGAGTCAATGAAGTACAAACAGAGCTGATTGTAAAATTTTTAAGACGTTATTACTCTGTCTTATCCAACAAACCGGAATCCTGGCATGCAATGATTGAGAACTTAAGAGCAAACGATAAGGCAGCACTATTACCAATTTAGTATAAAGGATATATCCAAAAGATATTGTGGACAAAAAGCCATGTTCATCCATGTAACGGAATATGGATATCAAAGAAACTGAAAACCCGCCATCGCACACACTCATATAGCACCTAAAGTGAAAAATAACCCCCTAGTTCTTAAAGGTCTTTGAAACATCCAAAAGCTTCGACGTAAATATGAAAACGCGTTCATATAATGGAAGAATTCGAAGGTTGACCCAAGTTCCACGAGTTTGTGGTTGGATCAAATAAAACCTTAAGAAGGAGCTTAGAAAAGAACATGGTAGATATTTTATTTGAGGAAAGCGGAAGCCATTCCGTCCATTATTATTGTATAGCAACTGAACATCATCGATATGACTTTTCTATCATATTTACAAATAATTTTTTTGGGAAAGCAATGGTCGTTTCTATTCAAAGTGGCACCATGGTCTTAATGTGCCATGAAGATATCGAAAACGACTGCTATTGGGCAGAAAAACTAGGAATCAATCCGATTGATGTTGATGAATGCCGGAACTTTTTTCAGATGACTTTATATCAGAAACTTTTCGTAAATCAATATTAAACTCTACTTTGAGCAGTACCCCTTATATCAAACTGAAAGGAGATTACTTATGATTCAACATGAATTAGTTATGAGCTCTTGTTATGGAACCATCCAAGAAGTCTCCATTGAAAATCATTCACGAATATATGAATGGGAACCTTTGTTTACCATAGAAACTGGTACAGGAAACCTTGAAACCATAAGTATTGGGATAAGTGGAGAAGTGTATTCTTTAGAAGTGCAAGAAGGTGATAAAGTAATTCCGGGAATGGTGCTTGCATTAATAAAAGAGGATTTGATTGCCAGTGGAAGTGACTAATTGATAATAGTTGTAGATAGGTCCGTTTATTATTTATCGAGCAAGAGGTTTTGGGATTCATGAATGGGCACTGTTCAGCGACTTGGTTTATTCCTAATAGCATTGTTTTATAATCTAAAAAACTTGAATTATTCTAATATATAAACCACACCTTCAAGTGAAGTGGTCATTTAAATCAATACCTTCATAACAAAGGGGGTAACACAATGATAAGAAAAATAGGCATTAGTGGCACAGGGAGAATCGGTCGGCTATTGATTAGAAAAATGTTATCCAATAAACATGATCAACTTAAATTAGTGGCGATTAATTCCATTTATCCTGTAGAAACAGTAGCTCATTTATTAAAATACGATACCATACACAGATCTTGGAATGCAGATATTTCAATACAAGATGGAAATCTCTTAATTAATGGTGATATTATTCAGATCGTTTCTGAACGTGAACCTGAGAGGATTCCATGGGGAACAATGGATATAGACATTGTGATTGATGCTACAGGAAAATTCAATGACCGCCAAGGGGCACAAAAGCATTTATCAGCTGGAGCATCTACTGTCATTGTTACTGCACCTGGTAAGAATATGGATTTTACGGTGGTTATGGGAGTGAATGATCATCTGTTAGATCTTTCGAAGCACACTATTTTATCCGCAGCCTCCTGCACGACTAACTGTGTTGCCCCTCTTTTAAGTATCATGGACCAATCTTTCCAAGTTAAAAGGGGATGGATGACCACTATTCACTCTTATACTTCTGACCAAAATCATTTAGATAACCCGCATAAAGATTTACGAAGAGCCCGCTCTTGTACTCAATCCATTGTTCCGACGACAACAGGAGTGGGTAAAGCACTTGTTGATGTTCTTCCGCATCTGGCTTCATGTATTGAAGGAATATCAATTCGTGTTCCTACACAGGATGTTTCACTAGTTGATCTCACTGTTCAAGTGGCCCGTGAGGTATCGCTTGACGAAGTGAAATCAGTATTTCATGCAGCAGCAAATGGAAAACTCTCTCATTATGTCGGCTATATTGAAGAGCCGTTAGTATCCTCCGATTTTATAGGGAATGAAAAGTCAGCGATTGTAGATGGACTTTCAATCATGACAGTGGAAAATCAAATTAAAATATTGGCCTGGTATGATAATGAATGGGCGTATGCTTGCAGGGTCATTGAGTTGGCTCAAGCAGTAAACGAAAGGATGGAGAAAATATGGAAATCCACAGTTGCTCTCAAGCATTAGGTACAGTTATATGTAAATACTGTGGAGAACTCATAGACACTGCCGATACGGAAAAAGTCATGACTTATTACTCTAACTGCAAGCAAGAACAATGCCTCAATCAAGATTCAGAATTTCAACGAGAGGAATTAAATTAAAAAGGAACAAGGTAGAATAATAGAGGTGTGTTGCAAAAAACATAAGCCGTAGAAACCAAAGTGAATATCACCATTTAAGAAGATACATTTTATTCGAATATTGACTTTATACCGAACTTTTCAAGATAAAAAACTAGGAAGTTCGGTATTTTTGTTTTTTATATTTGATAAAATAAACTAGAGATTTGAACCCAGAATCTTTTTATCTATCCAAAAAACAAAAATAACCAAATCCAAAATCTTTTTAGGAGTTAATTGTAAAAAATTTTAATTTCGGGAAAGGACTGAAACGATGAAATGTATTTCGATTGATTTAGACGGTACGTTATTGAATTCTCGACATGAAATATCCGAGGAGGATTTGAAAGCCTTAAAAGAACTGCAAGAAAAAGGCCATACGATCATTTTGAACACAGGTCGATCTTATGCAGATGTGGTAAAAATTAAACCTATACAAAACATGGAGGTTCCAATCTTTTGTTTAAATGGTTCCCTTTTATACTCGAAAACTAGAGAACTGTTGTACGAAGTTACTTTATCAATGTCTACATATAAAGAGATATTCTCCGCTTTGCAAAAATTAGGAGTAAGAATTCTCGTATATACAAATTATGGCGGTTTCCCTTCCACTTTACCTCCATTACATCATAAAAGTAATGAAGAGCTAGACACTCTTTTTCAAACATACAATTACGATGAAATTTTAAATCAAGACAATCTTAAAATCTATAAACTAATTGCATTGGTACAGTATGATCAACTAGAAAAAATTGAGGTAGTAAAAAAGACATTAGCTAATAAATTTGATGTTTCGATGGCTTCTTCTTTTCCTAATAACGTAGAAATCACTTCAAACGAAACACACAAAGGAAAGGCTATATTGCATTACCAACAGATGATGAATCTAGCCTTTGATGAGATTGTTGCTTTCGGAGATGGGGGCAACGACCTCGCCCAATTCGAGGTAGCAACCACTTCCGTTGCGATGGGTAATGCCCCTCTAAATATTCAACAAAAGGCAGATTTAATAACCAAAACAAATGATGAAGATGGATTCTCCCATGCAGTACGTCACCTTTTAGATTTACTGAATACACAAGAAGTCAAATCCGTGTTTTGAAATTATTTGATTCCGATGTTTTTCTAGTCGTTTTTTTGATAACATAAACAATTTCCCATAAAAAGTAATTATATTTATTATACAAAAAAAGCTTGTAGATTTAGACCCTTCAAAGGGACTTTGTCTATAAACTGAAGCAGTGAAGCAGCCAAATGGCTGCTTTTTTTATTATTTTTTCCTTTGCCTTCCGAATCGTAAAACAGCGCAGTCCGACTAACCTTCCAGCCCCTTAGTTTAATAATCTATAATCTCTTCTTTTAATAGGTTCGATTAGAAAACTACTATATATAATTAGGAAGAACCACGCCCATTATTCAACGAGTTTTGGAACAAAGAAGCTGAGTGTAGTATCTAAAAAATTGAACAAAAAAAAGCATCAGTAAAAGTGAACCGTACACTTTCACTGATATTTAAACGGCATTATATTTAATTTATTAAAAAACATCATGAATTAAAAGTTGATTAGCCCTTACATTTATTCTCAACCTACCCACGCCTTAAACGGTTTCAATTTTGTAAAGAAAAATCGATCGAGTAAAAATACTATAATAATAGATATACCAACTAACGGCATAATGACTCCCATCCCTAACATGATAAAGAACACCGTTCTAGTAATCTTTTTATCTTTTGGTTTTGACGGCGATCCTAATTTCCCTTCAGGCTTTCGAATTCGCCACATGATAAAGGAACTGACGATTAAGCCAATAAGCCCAATACAAACAATAAGTCCGATAATTTGATTGGCAAGTCCAAACAAACGTCCTTCATGTAGAGCTATTCCCATCGTAATGGCTTTCCCCATGAGCCCATAATCCTGGAAACGAACATCTGTTAAAACTGATCCACTATACTGATCCACATGTAATGTCGCATTATCTCCAGGTTTTGTATCAGACGTAGAGATCGTATAAACGCCCTTCTTATCTTGTGGCATGGATATCGTATAAGGTTTATTTATATTCTCGTTTTGGGCGATCAAAGTAACATCTTTAAGTGATATAGGCTCATATCCATTTGTAGACATCGGGACAGGTAAATTTTCTGCAGCCCAAGGAACATCTTCTGCCACATCTTTTGTTTTAAATGTTGACTCTGGTTTTTCTCCCCAGCTATTAGCAAATGGTGGATATCCAGTATTTGTTGAAGTTGCTAAGCGATTAATTTGCTCCCCCATAACTCCTGACCAAGGAAGTCCTGTTGCGATTAGTATCAATATAAACACCGATAACCAAAACGCTGGTACGGCATGCATATCTCGCCAAAACGTTCTTTCTTTCGATTTGAATCTTGGGAGAATAATTCCCCAGATGGAGGCTCTATTTCGTGGCCACCAGATATACAACCCTGTGATGAGCAAAATAACTGCCCAACACGCAGCTAATTCAACCAGTCGATTTGCAACAGTACCGCCAATCATTAATTCACTGTGTAGCTTCTTAAACTGCTCTGTAAATTTTTCATCATTATTCAACGAACCTGCTATTTTCCCGTTGTAAGGATCCACAAAAACAGATGACATTTGACCGTTTTCCATTAAGCTTATTTCAGTTGTTCGAGACGGCTCATCATAAAATTTCACGGAAGTAACGGTCCCGTCAGGATATGCTTCCTTCACTTTAGCTACTTGTGTAGATGAAGATAAGGGTGAGTTATCAACCTCTTGAACAAAATATAAATCTTCATAAATTATATTCTCAATTTGTGGTTTGAATAAGTAAACTGCCCCACTAAAAGCAAGAATAATAAGAAATGGCGCAAAAATAAGCCCGGCATAAAAGTGCCATCTCCAAACAATTTGATAGATAGAGGCTTTCGTTTGCTTTTCAGTATTTTTTTCTTGATTTTGTATTGGTTGATCTATTTTCACAGCTTCCATAGTACAAGCTCCTTTTATTTTTTAGAGTGGCAACAGGTTTTTCCATTCATTTCTTCATTTATAACTTTTATGGCTTCTTCAAAATGGTAGATACTACCGCCAAACCCCAATTGAAATTGCTTAGCCTGTTTAATAGAGTCAAAAGTTAAGACTTGTGGTTGACAGTAATTTAGATTAAGATCTGCATTTAAAAGAAAAGTAGCCATTTTTGCACTTATCGTTGTCTCCTTTAAAAAGTCATAACAAATGATTTGAGAAACCTCTTTTTCTATAGCCTGGTAGCGAAGTAGACCACAATGAGCGCAACAGGTATGTTCAACCCGTTGATTTAGTTTGATGAGTTGAACAGATAATCTCGTGTTAGAATTTTTACTGCAATAAGTACAAATATTAGAAGAAATATAGAGTTGAGGGGTACTAGTAATTCCATTTGATGTTTTTATCACTTTCTGTTGCTCAATTAATGGCTTTAAGTCACGATAGACGGTCATTTCAGACACATCTAATCTTTTGCTGATTTCAGAAACCCTCAAAGTCTCTTCTTGTTCTAACCATGTTAAAATTTGTTGTTGTCGCTCAATTGGTAACATCTGTTTTCTCCTACTCCTTTTGGATAAAGTTTTAAAATTCAAGCTTAAAAAATCAAATTTATCCTTGATGCTATTGATCTTCCTATTATTAATGGGTTTGATAAAGTGTCATCGATTTAAATTAATAATAATCGGATCTACGTATTAAGTATTGTATAAAACGGAAAAATGTTTGAAAATGTTGAAAATTAACAATATTTTCAATAATTGATTATATTATTTAAATGTGTGAAAAGAATGAAGACTATTAAAGTTCCTTAAACGAAGGTTAACAGTACGATTTTTTGGTATACAAAAGAGGCCACCCATAGTCAATGAAATGACTTTTGAGTGGCCTCTTTTGTATCTGTTTTACTGAATTTCAAATGGAATATAAGTCTACTATCAATCAAGTAATCATTTCTTTGTAGCTATTTGGATTCACTTTACTTACAGTAAAATCAGCTATATCAACTTGGTAGTAATTTGATAATTTATCTAACATTATATCTAATTCTTTATTGCTATATAAACCTACTATTACTTCATTTAAAATAACTGTATTGTTTCTTTTCATTTTATTTTCCTCCTTTTGATTGATTAATTTTCATCTTTCATTTGCATTTTAGTTCTGACGGAAATGAACATTATATGCCTCATGGAATTGGATTTACTTAAACGCAGTGACTTCTCACTTTTCCTCATAGCATGCCCCTCCAAATTCGTTGCGTAGTGCGGCTACCTCTTTCCCTGTAAATTTCTAATGAACGATAGCGCATCAATGACATGGCGATGACGGGAGTGGGCTGTTTGTAAATCAGTTTCGGCCGTCCATTTTCCATCTCAAGTAGAATTCCTTATCTACTCTATGAGTTTCTTCTAATTTTGCATCTTTAGAAAATGCTCTTTCCGTTAAAACCATAGGCCCTGGATGAATAACCGAACCGTTTTTTCCATACTCTTGCTACATTCTCATAGTCATACTCGAATTCCCTTTTTTCTAATAATTCCAATCCTTCCCCAATGTCATCCATTTCGTAATCAATCCCATTGTGGGTCCTATTCAAGAAGTGACCGCTCCCTGCTTTTCCTGCATATAAATATCCATTTTCTACAGCTATATCTCTGAAAATGGGCTCTACTATGCGCCAAGCTTCAAGGTCTCCTCCAATCATGAAACAAGCACCTTTTCGAGCACTTTCCTTTCCTTCAGAGTTCACGACATCCATAATGCTCACACCATATCTCTTTAGTCTGTTGTACCGGCGAATGGTATCCTTATAGTAAGAATTTCCAGATTCAATTAAAATATCGCCAATATTCAAAAACGGTGTCACTTCACTAATTACTAAATCAACTGCATCTGGAGGAACCATAAGCCAAATGATTCGAGGTTGCTCTAATGATTTAATGAGTTCCACTATATTAGTTGTTCCCTTAGCTCCGTATCTTTCCATTTCTTCTACAGCACCGGAATCTAAATCATAGGCGACAACGTCGTGGTTTTCTTTAATTAGGTTTTGACCTAAGTTTAATCCCATTTTTCCTAAACCAATTAATCCTACTTTCATCGTGATGGCCTCCTTTTTAGAATAGTGGACTTCTAATTTGCGCGTTTCTTTATCCATATTGGTAACTTCGTTAGTTTTAATTAGTATAAAAATTCATCTTATTATCTAAAGCCCTGTTGCTCTAAATAAAACAAAGGTCACATTATGCATTTCCGACGTTTTAGGATATTTAAACACATTCTTGTCTAAAAATTTATTACGTAGAAAAGTCATTTAATCCCCCCTGTATTCGTTCTTTATTGTAAAATTGTGGTATAGTAGTATCTAATGGATGTACCAAGTAATAGTTCTTGTGGTGATGATCCTCTATGTATATAAAAGTATATTATCTATATTTTTTAATTGTAAGTACGCACTTTTTTATTATATAGTATTATAAAGTACACTATAAATTTATGAGCTGGAGGGAAAATAAATGGGACATCTGCGTGACAAGACGTTTTACTGCGAAAAAGAATTGACACTTTCTATTATTGGCGGTAAATGGAAAATGCTTATTATGTGGCATCTGGGCAAAGAAGGAACCAAGCGATTTGGGGAACTAAAATCTATGATTCCTGAAATTACGCAGAGAATGCTCGCGAGTCAATTGCGAGAGCTGGAAGAAGACCTCATCGTCCACCGTGAAGTCTACCCTGTTGTTCCACCAAAAGTTGAATATTCTCTGACCAAAAGAGGAGAAAGTTTGATGCCAATTCTTGAATCCATGTATGACTGGGGCAGTGAGTATATGGAGACAGTCTTGAATAACCAAGCAGAGAGAAAAGAAGAGTCCCTCTAGTAGAAAAAAGCTTCCCTCATGGAGGATTAGAAAATAATCCTTTACGCCTCCTTTTTGAAAGCGCTGTCTTTGTTATGGACGGATTAAGGAAAATAACTTTAATTAGATAAGTTGGACACTAAAAACACATGGAGAAACCTTTATAAAGGTTTCTCCATGTGTTTTTTTATCCTGTTAACCCATATCGGCGGACAGTATGATACGAACCCTATTGAATTAGATCAGTTGCTTGCTGATCACTTTACAGTCTATTTGATTGCTGGTAAGAAGAAGTATCACGATTTTCTTTTTGAATCACATTTCCCTTTAACAACTTCTACATAATAGTGCTCGAAACACAACCTTCAACGAATTTTCAAAAAAGTAACTCTAGATATATTTTATATAGCTTCCCTTCTTCAATTTACACATAGTATACTTTTAAACACTATATGATAAAAAAGTGTGTACTTCTCATTTAAATAATTAGAGATTACAATAAATGTAGTATCAAACAAAAATTATTTAAGGAGTGAAGTATTTATGAAACTTCAATTAGCATTAGATCTTGTAAACATCCCACAGGCAATAGAAGTAGTGAGAGAAGTAGAGCAATTTGTCGATGTGGTAGAAATTGGAACTCCGGTTGTCATTAATGAAGGTCTTAGAGCAGTAAAAGAAGTTAGTGCAGCATTCCCTAATTTAACYGTAYTGGCTGACCTGAAAATTATGGATGCTGGCGGATATGAAGTCATGAAAGCATCTGAAGCTGGTGCTTCTATCATCACAGTTCTTGGTGCGACGGATGATGCAACAATCAAAGGTGCAGTGGAAGAAGCTAAAAAACAAGGAACACAAATTCTTGTTGATATGATYAATGTAAAAGATATCGCAAAACGTGCAGCCGAAATTGATGCACTKGGCGTTGATTATATTTGTGTGCATACAGGGTACGATCTTCAGGCTAAAGGAGAAAACTCATTTGAACAACTTCAAACAATCAAACGCGTTGTAAAGAATGCGAAAACTGCGGTAGCAGGCGGAATTAAATTAGATACATTGCCGGAAGTCATTRAAGCACAGCCTGATCTTGTCATTGTAGGCGGTGGYATTACTGGACAAGATAATAAAAAAGCAGTAGCYGSKAAAATGCAAGAATTAATTAAACAAGCGACTTWTGCTTAAGAAAGGTATGTGAATTATGAARACTACTCAATACTTAGCTGAAATTGARAAYGAATTAAATCGGACAATCGAATTAATATCTGAAGATGAAGCTGAAAAATTGGTGGATCAMATACTTAAATCCAAGAAAATCTTTGTGGCTGGTGCAGGTCGTTCTGGGTTTATGGCCAAGTCTTTTGTTATGCGCATGATGCACATGGGGTTAGATGCCTTTGTAGTAGGAGAAACGGTAACCCCTGGTTTAGAAAAAGATGATATTTTAATTATCGCTTCTGGTTCAGGAGAGACAAAAAGTTTAGTGTCAATGGCGGAGAAGGCTAAAGGTTTAGAAGCAACTGTCGCAATTGTCACCATTTCCCCTGATTCGACCATTGGAAAAATAAGCGATTTAGCTATTAAAATACCTGCCAAACCTAAGGCTGGTGCAGACAGTGACTACAAAACTATACAGCCTATGGGGTCTTTATTCGAGCAAAGTCTCTTGTTATTATTCGATTCTGTCATATTAAGAGTGATGGAGCAAAAGGAATTAGGCGGCCAAACTATGTTTGGAAGACATGCAAATCTAGAGTAGGGTAGGCTAGGTGTTATGCTTATACTTCTAAATGCATGACTAGTAATTTATAAAAAATAGAACATACTAAATCAGAGTTTGGTAGAAAATCTTTAGACAGAAACATAATATCTAAAAAGAGCTGTCGAATTAGAGATTCAAATGCCTTCCCAAATTTATGTATGAGTCAATATCATTCTGGGCAGATTTCACCATTAGGTGAAGCTGCCTTTTTTGTATAAAGGTAAAATATTTGTTATTCTATTATTTTTATTATACATTGTCCATGTTTACCTTTATTGTTTTGCTAATATAAATCACCTTGAAAAATAACAAATTGAAAGAGCTTCTTTTGAAAAAAGATTATCATAACATGCTGTTAACATATTCAATTGAATCGTTCTTTTATAAAAAAGTTTGCTTTTACAGTAGAAGATATTAATATAGCAATTAACAATTACCAGAAAAAGGAATTGAGTTTTTATCCCCTCACCTACGATCAACACTAGTAGTTGGACGTATGATTTTATTCTATGGACCTAATAGTGAATTGCTACAATTGGTAGAACGATCGGAACGCTGTATTGATGAAATGACTATAAATCCATGTATCATACATTAAAGCAACCTCAGTTTTTGTATTTAATTAGTATGAACGATTGGGATAAACACTATTCCAATAACGACAAAACATTCCTGTAAGATTTAACAAAGGTAATGTCACAGTGCGAATACACTACGCTTTTTGAACTCCCTCAGAAAACCTTCTCCAAGCCAGTAGCCGATGCTCCCAATCTTACTTGCCTTGTTTATTTCATTATATCCGATAGTTCCTGCTATTACACCTCTATAAATGATAGCAACTGACTTTGGATACCCTCCAGTTTCTAAACCCATATGGAGATGGATTTGCCTCGAAGCGAATAGTCAAAATTCTTTTAGAGAAATTGAGTGCTGATAAAAATATGATGATAAATTGCCCAACCCTCTCATCCAAATTTTTATCATTTATTAAACAGCTTCATCGTTAGAAAGAATGAAAAATAAAAAAAGAAGCCTAACACTCTTTAAGAGATTGTAGGCTTTTCCTAATTCTTCTTATATCTTAAATTTTAAAATGATTCACTTCCATTTTAAGACTCTCGGCCAAGGTTGCTAGTACTTGAGCGCCTTCAGAAATCTGTTCAGTCGCTGCATGCTATCCTTCAGTTGCAGAATTAGCATCAAATAACTTCTATGTAAGTAGTTATATGGTGGCCACTCACCTAATCAGTAGCCTCTATATTTATTTTGAAAAGATGATTTACTTTCCTTGTACTTTTAATAGTTCATCTTATTTAGAAACATAAGCTACTTCTTTATATTTTCTAATGCTCTATAAGCATTTGCTTCTCCTGAACCAAATAAAGCATCTTGTCCTTTCTTTCCATAGTCAAGAGCCGTTTGCTTAATACGTGCTGTAACTTGGGCAGGTTTATACTCAGGATGAGCTGCCTTAATAACTCCTGCAATTCCAGCTACTTGAGGAGTGGCCATAGAAGTACCAGCATTAAAATTATATGAAGTACCTAAATAGGTAGGCCAAGTACTTAGGATTAAGTTACATGGATCAGCCGCCGCAGGATCATTAGTTTCTGCATATTTAGGCCCATAATCTCCTCCAGGAGCTGCCACGTCAATAGCACTGTTTCCATAATTAGAGTAGAAAGCAAGCTGTTGAGTTGACCATTTTGTGGAGGCAGATACATTAATAACTCCTGGCATTTGTGCTGGTACTACAGTTGCAGGCCCTTTCACGCTCATTCCATATGGTTCATACATTTTATTTAAAAATTCGTTTACTTCCTTCTTGTCATCTAAATTTAAACTTTCATTACCACTACCGGCTACTACAGTTACTCCATTCTTTACTGCATATTGAATTGCTCTCTTCCAAAGTAACGTTTCAGCGACTGATTTATAACTTTCTCCCTCAATTGTCATTTTGGTATTATTATAGAAACGAAGAGACATATTAATAACATCTACCTTGTCATTTGTTGCTGCAATAATTCCATCTATAATCCAAGCTGGTAATCCAAGGGCTTGCTCTGAGTATAATACGCGATAGGATCGGATTCCTAAATCTGGTCCTACACCGCTTACTTTACCATTTGCTCCAATGATCCCGGCAACGTGAGTACCGTGCCCATTGCGATCTTTTATATCAGTAGGATCACCTGTTTCAGATTCATCCATTCCAGCAGGAACAAGATTACGTCCACCTATTATATTATTCTTTAAGTCAGGATGAGACTCATCAATTCCAGTATCAATCACTCCCACCACTGCTTTATGAGTAATACTACCATCTTTATTTTTATATCCGCCTGTTTCTAAATCATATGATTTCCCGTCGTTGGTCACCCTTTGAATATCCCATTGGGAGTCCCAATAACTCTCTGAATTTTGCTGGCTGATGATACTAGACTCATAGTTATAAGGGCTGACTGCTGTTTTGTCTAAGGTTAGAGGAATTTCTCTGTTAGCAGCTTCTATTGAAGAATTACCTTTTAGGTTTTTAAGAAAAGAAGGCTCGTCAGATTGAGCTTCTATTCCTCCAACCTCGGGAAGAACTTTGGTTACTTTACCACCAGCTTTCCGTATTACCTCTTGATAATTCTCTGGTAATCCACTTTTAAAAGCTATTGCGTATGTGTCATTCATCCCCTGATTTTGACTCTTAGCTTGGGTAGGAACACCACCAACGGACAGTATCCCTGCTCCTACTGCAATCGAAAGTACCGTATGTAGAATTTTCTTTTTCATATGTCTCCTCCTATATATGGAAAATATTCATCATATACTATCTTAATATACAACAACTTAAATTCCAAGTTTTCCTAATAAATCTCATATTATTGAAATAAAGAATAAATATTTTTAATAAATAAAAGAGCAGCGTCCCGTGATAAAGCTCGGAATACTCCTCTCATTATTATTGTGATGAACGCAGTATTATTTAGATAAAATTAAAAAAGCTCTGTAGTCGAGATTTTATGGTCTCAACAGTATCCACTACTTTTTCTACGTAATCAAGCCATCCAAGCCATTCTTTGAGATAAGGTTTTGAACTAATGATCAAATTGAAAAACTCTTCAGCGTCACCCACATTGAATAACCTCAAAGATACTTCGTCATCGATTTTATGTATTATCAAAAATTCTCCTCTGACTTATTGCTCCTATCAATTCTACACAATAATTATTCTATTATCCTTCTTCAACTAAACTGCCCCGATAGTTGCATAAGAATAAGCTGTCTTAAAGACAGCTCCAATCCCGTTAGTGAAAACAACAAGTTATTAATCTTAATTATTTTCTTGTTTTAATAAAAATAAAAGACGGTCTTCGGCTTTCATTAATTAATTTCGGCATTTGCTCTAATCCAGTAGGGATTGATTGTGGTTCAATTATCTTTTCCAATACAAATCCATTATTTATAAGTGTATTTATTAAAGTTGAAATGGTTCTATGATATTTAATCACACCGTTAATATACCAATGTTCTTCCCTTTTCCCTTCTTCTTGGTAATTATCTAATGCCCAATGTAATTTAATCCCTTCATTATCCTTAACCCAATTATCCATCTCTTTTCGAGCTGTTACTATTGGATGTTCTGTTGAAAAGATAAATTCGCCGTTCTTTTTAATAATCCACTAATCTTCTTAATTAGGTTTGAGTAATCTTCTATGTAATGAATAGCCAAAGAACTTATGATTAAGTCGAATTTTTAATTTGGTAGATCCAAGTCTTCTATTGGTATACATATATAATCTATTTTCTCGTGATTGTTATCTTTTTTTGCCTGTTCAATCATATTTCTTGAAATGTCTACACCTATAACTTTCGAAGCACCGTTTTCTATACAATAACTTGAAAAATGACCAGTTCCACAACCTAAATCTAATATTGATTTTCCATGGCTGTTCAACAAAATCATTATAGGTAACTCCACCCTCACGTAAAGACGTATATCCATTAAAGAAAATCTGATTATCATAAATATTTTGTTTCATTCATTTCCTCCTACTGATCTAGCATTAATCTACTAATATTAATACTCGGAACAAATTAAAAAGACCTCTTTTTGAACTGCACCCCAATTGTTAGATCATCAGCAGTAGCAGGTCTGCAATGTGATATTCAATTTGAAAACCTTCTTTCAAAAATTATTGTCGATATGCGGAATCACTATTTATCGTTTCAGCAACCGTCATTAGTTTTTTCATGCCTGTTTGCAGCTGTATTTCGTTTGCATACGAAAAGCTCAGTCTAATCCACGATCTAAGGGCTTGATCTGGATCACATATAGATCCCGGCACGAAGGAAATGGACTGTTCCAAACAGGCATCAAGGAGCTTTTCAACTGAAATTTGTTCTGGAAGTTCCACCCACAAGTTTAATCCTCCTGATGGATCTGTCCATTTCCATGACGTTGCAGCCAGTTCATTTCTCATTACTTCTTTCCTTAAAAATAGAGCTGTTCGCAATTTCTCCAAGTGAATCTGCATTCGTTCCGAGAAAAAATAGTGCAGGAACATTTTTTGATTAATAAGGGCCGTCCCGTTGTCAGCGAGTGACTTTGAAGTAATCAAGTGGCTCATTAGCGGATGACGGCAAGCTACAGCTGCAACACGCAATCCAGGCGAAACGTATTTACTAAAGCTGCGGATATAGATAACATAGCCATCGGTATCATACGAATAAATCGGGAATGGAGGAGCCTTATCAAAATAAATATCCCTGAAAGGATCATCTTCAACGATGACACATTGATACTTTTCTGCAAGTTCCACCAGCTGTTTTCTTTGCAGAGCAGAAATGGTGCAGCCTGTTGGATTATTGAAGGTTGGATTTGTATAGAAAAACCGCGGTTTATCTTTTTTTAAGATATGTTCTAGCTGATTCAGATCGTAACCACCCTGCCCAATCTCAATCCCAATAATACGCGCACCATATTGCCTGAAAATATCAATAGCTGAGCTGTATGTAGGCCTCTCAACTAATACTGTATCATTCGCCCTGAGCAGAACCTTTGCCACGAGATCAATGGCCTGTTGAGCACCTGAAGTAATTAACAGCTCATCAATCGGTGCAAAAAAATGGTGCGTCTTGTAAAAGTAGTCTGAAAGGGCTGTCCTCAATTCCTCATCCCCTTGAACAGTCGAATAGGTGCCAAGCACTTTGGGATAGAGGGTAAAAACCTTTTTGACATATTCAGATAAATAAGAATTCGGCAGGAGATTCGGATCAATAAGGGCTTGAGAGAATTGATAGTCAACAACCACCTGATGGATCGATGACAACAGGTTGCTATAAGGATAGTCAGCGATTTCTGGCAGCTGAGATTCAATCATAGAAAAAGATGGATCTTCAGGCTGAACAAAGTACCCTGATTTTTCCTTTGCGTATATCTTTTTATGTTCTTTTAGTAATTGATAAGCTCTTAGAACAGTCAACCGATTTACATTCAGTTCCTCCGCCATTCTTCTTACAGAAGGCAGTTTCTCATGTTCCTTCCATTCTTTACGATCAATTTTGGCAAGAACCAAATCATAAATCTGCTTATAAAGCTCTGAGGATTTTATCTTCACATGAATTCCCCCCAATATCAGTTTAGCACCAAGGTTTGCGATCTGTTCTACCTACAATGAATCTGTTCTATTTCCCGTCCTATATGATGAGTAGCAAGGAGGGATTTACATGATTATCTTTAACTATATTTGTATGTGCTTGATTTTTGGGACAACATTCCTGGCAATAAAAATAGGAGTAGACGAAGGGCTTCCTCCCTTTTTTTCAGCAGGGATCCGATTTTTCATGGCAGGAATCCTTCTATTTTTAATGATGTCGCTGCGAAAAAAAGCAAATCTGGCTGTTCTTTTTTCTAAAGAATCATTCATCACAGGAAGTACGTTAACATTCGGAACGTTTGCTACGCTATATTGGGCGGAACAGTACGTTGCTTCCGGAGTTGGTGCTATCCTGTCTGCAACGGGACCAATTATGATTTTGCTGATTCAAACAATGGTCTTACACGTTAAGTTATCTATAAGAACGTTTGTAGGATGTGCAGTCAGCTTGATTGGAGTGGCTCTGCTCCTTATGCCGAATCTGACTGTTTCCTACGATTCAATATGGCTGATCGCCTGCTTCCTTATTCTGCTTGGTCAAGTGGGTTATGCAGCAGGAACGATCTATTCCAAAAAGGTGTCAGAGCGTTTTTCAGGCACCTCACCTATTATGCTGAATGCTACTCAAATGATTTACGGCGGTGCATTGCTTCTGCTGCTGTCTTTGACATCTGAGCAGATAAACATAGGAGATCTTGCAAATAAGAATGCAATAGGATCGATCGTGTACTTGACCGTTTTTGGCTCTATGATTGCCCATACCATATACTATTGGCTTGTTTCAAAAACGGACCCGATATTTCCGTCCACATGGCTCTACATCTCCCCCATCATTGCCTTAGGACTTGGGAAGGTCTTGTATCAGGAAAAGATAACATGGCTCATGTTTTTCGGGGGAATCACGATCATTGCAGGATTAATTGTGATTAATTCTAAGGCCTTAATCACCCATTTTGCAAATAAGTGCCGTACTGATTCCGTTAAGAGTGAAAGTTACCGCGCTAATAAGGCTTAATGTTCAAGTCTCACATATAAAAAGCGTTAGAATCCTATTATGTAACTTTAGGTGATAATTTGCACTTATTTTATGTGCTATTTTGCACGTAAAAGAATCAACTGTAGGGATTGATAAAAAGGTCCTCCTGAACCCCCATATTAGCGTAAATAAAAAGAATCCATTTTGGAAAAAGATGAACAGCTCCCTGTCAAGTAGACAGTGGAAATAATAAAAAAGCTTTAAGCGACTTGAGCCCTGTATTCCAATGGGCTTAAGCCGTTTAATCTTTCTTGGTAACGTTCGTTATTGTAAAACTGGATATAATCATTTACCGCTTGTTGTAACGCTTCAAATGTCTCATACTTATGTAAGTAATACTT
>NZ_JBFUIB010000032.1:0-29751 GCF_056402095.1 Peribacillus sp. P4_C12 | reverse complement strand
CTCTTTCTACATCCATTATTCAGCGTCAAAAACTTCGACTTTCTCCATTTTGTCGCCATTTTTCATAGCTTTAGCTGTTTCAAGTCCAGATGTTACTTTACCGAATACCGTGTGGACACCGTTAAGATGTGGTTGCGGTGCGTGAACGATAAAGAATTGGCTTGAGCCAGTGTCTTTTCCAGCATGTGCCATAGATAGGCTACCTGCTTCATGTTTATGAGGATTTCCTACAGTTTCACACTTAATCTGTGTGCCACTTCCGCCTGCACCTGTACCTGTTGGATCTCCACCTTGGCTTACGAAACCTGGGATGACACGGTGAAATACTACGCCGTTATAAAATCCTGTGTTCGCTAAGTTTTCGAAGTTAGCTACTGTGTTTGGTGCTTCGTTCGGGAAAAGATCGAATTCGATTTTTTCTCCATTTTCCATAAGTATGTATCCTTTTTTAGCCATGTAAAACATCTCCTTTAATATAAACTGAATCAAACCTTATAGTAACATTTTTAGAAGAAGAAAGAAAAGATAGAGCCATTTATTTCGAATTCAATCATTATACAGCTTACCGTCTTTTCTTATATAATTAGAATGATTTAAATCAAAGGGGGGACTAATTATGGTACAACGATTTGATGCATTAGTCGTGGACAAGCAAGAGGACCAATTTTCCGTTAGCATTCAGGAACTAACACTTGATGACTTACCTCAAGGCGAAGTGCTCATCCGCGTTCATTATTCAGGTGTGAATTATAAAGATAGCCTAGCTAGCATTCCGAATGGAAACATAGTCACAAACTATCCAATTGTTCCGGGAATTGATTTAGCTGGTGTTGTCGTTTCATCAGAGAATCCCCGTTTTAAAGAGGGAGACGAAGTCATTGCGACTTCCTATGGAATCGGCGTTTCCCAATCCGGGGGCTATAGTGAATTTGCCCGCGTTCCTGCAGAGTGGATTGTTCCACTTCCTGAGGGCCTTACATTGAAAGAAGCGATGGTTATCGGAACGGCTGGTTTTACTGCGGCCTTATCGGTTCTCCGTCTAGAAGAAAATAACCTCACTCCTGATCAAGGAAGTGTTCTCGTAACTGGTGCAACAGGTGGGGTCGGCAGCTTTGCGGTCTCGATACTTTCCAAGCTTGGCTATTCGGTTGAGGCGAGTACAGGAAAAGAATCAGAACACGGGTACCTAAAGGAAATTGGTGCCTCAACAATTGTATCACGTGAAGATGTCTACAATGGCAAGCTTCGGGCACTAGGCAAACAAAAGTGGAGTGGTGCGGTTGACCCAGTTGGCGGAGAACCACTTGCTTCTGTCCTTAGTCAAATTCAATACGGAGGTTCTGTTGCGGTAAGTGGATTAACAGCAGGTACCAATCTACCAGCTACTGTCTTTCCATTCATCCTAAGAGGTGTTAATTTACTCGGAATTGATTCCGTGAATTGCCCAATGGATACGAGATTGAAGGTTTGGCAGCGACTCGCTACCGATTTTAAGCTGGCACATTTAGAACAGCTCATACAACAGGAAATTACCCTTAAAGATTTACCGGATGTCCTTCCTACCCTTTTAAAAGGGGAAGCAAGAGGCAGAACAATCGTTAAACTATAAACCAAAAAGTGACGAGAGCATTGACTTCTCGTCACTTTTCATTGTGAATTTTTATCGATAGGGAGAATGATATCAACGATGGTTCCTTTTCCTACTTCACTACTAAATTGGATTTCACCCTTATGCTCATGAATGATTTTAGTACTGACCATGAGTCCTAATCCTGTTCCTTTTTCCGTAGTACTATAAAAAGGCTGTCCTAGATGCTTTATGCGCTCTTCTGAGATTCCACTACCCTGATCAATGAAGGAGATAACTATGGATTCCCCTTCATATTTTAACTGAATATGAAGTTTCCCTCCTTTAGGCATTGCTTCTATCGCATTATTAACGACATTAGTAAACACCTGTTTTAACTGAGTAGGCTCACCAAGGACCCATACAAAATTCTTTTTATATTCTTTGATAATTTCAACGTCATTTATTATTGCCTGAAACTCGGCTAACATAATTACACTGTCTAATATATCGGTAAGCTGAATCGATTCCCAAACCTTCGCTTCAGGCTCTGCTAAACTCAAAAATTCATTGGCTAAAATTTCAATTTTCTCAACTTCACTTACAGTCATTTCAAGATAGTCCTTTTTATCGGGGCTTTCTCTCAATAGTTGTAAAAATCCTTTAACCGTTGTTAACGGATTCCTTATTTCATGTGCAATACCCGCAGCCATCTGCCCCACCGCAGATAGCATGTTAGATTTACAAAGTATTTCTTCTGTTTTCTTACGCTCGGTAATATCTCTGCAAAACACCTGTATGGCTGGACGGTCCTTATAAATAATCGGAAGGCCAAGTGTTTCTCCATAAAATTCTTGTCCATCTAGTCTAATGAACTTTTGCTCCAATAAATCAACTGCTTTATAATCGTCTCTCATTATCTTGATTCGTTTTTTTACAGTTTCTAGAGAATCAGGGTGAACGAACTGAAAAACGGACATGCCAATAATATCATCAACACTATCCATACCTAGCATTTTTGCCCCCATAGGATTCATATACTCAATGACCCCATTGCGATGCACAAAAATCGCTTCAGGTGATACTTCCACTAAACTGCGATACCTTTCTTCACTTTCCTTCAAGGCAGCTTCAGCAAGCTTTTGATCCGTGATATCCCGATAAACGAAGGCCAATGCACTCGGCTCATTTTTATTGTCTCGGATAGTAAAAAGGGAGATGCTCACATTGATTAACTGGCCATCTTTTCTTTGTCTAACCGTTTCAAAGCCTTTCTTTTGTTCCCCTTCCCTAACCTGGCTATGCAATTCATTTACTGACTCCTTCAAGAATTCAGGAATAATCGGAAACGGCTTACCTATTATTTCATCATTTTTCCAACCAAAAAATTCTTCAAAAGCAGAATTAACTTGAAGGGTTTTTCCTTCCAGATCAACGATAGAAATGGCGTCCGCATTATTCTCYATGAAAGACTTAAGTTGCTCTGTGATTTCCTCCGACTGTTCTCCCATTTGCCTTTGCCCATAATTAACAAGCCTTTTACTCATCAATTTTTTTATTCCTTTCTTATCCGGAAATTTACTGTCTCAATTTTACAGTATCAGTAAATCATTTGCTAGTTTTATCATATGATATTTTGATTACATACTTGACACACAAAGAGGCCAAACCTCCATATAAGGTTCAGCCTCTTTCCTAAAATGTATTATAAATATTTTCACACTCTGCACCTGTGGGTTCATAAAAACAATGAAGCTTAAAACGCCCAGCTAAAGGCTGGTTATACCAGGTTGCCGGACAATCTCCCGGTGGCCTGAAGTACCATAGGCTAAATTTTGAAGGCCATAACCTTTCACCATTTACATTACGACGTGCAAGACTTTTTTCTCTCTCTCTTGCTCTTTGATAAAAATAACCTTTTTGAACAGCTTCGAAGGCATGTTCCTGATAAACCATATCCGGAATCGTTCTTAATCCTATAAAATCGGAACAGTCCGACCTTATCCGGTTGATTCCAACATTCCCAATCATCAGCATGCCTTGATCACCTTCGCTCTCACCTTCAGCTCTAAGCAACCTTGCCAACAATGCAATATCAGAATCCGTATGTTTTACGACAGCCATTCTATCACCTCCACTTTTTTTATCCTATGCCTAGTGGGTAGAAAAATGACTTCTTGATTTAACAAAACCTTCATACACACTACATGTCCTTTCAACAACGCGGCACTATACTTAAGTAAGGCTGGATAGCACGCGTGGCTATCATGGTATTTGGCGAAGGCGGGGCCAGTACTTTTCATACATATAAAAAAGACGACACCCAATGTGCCGTCTTTTCTAGTTTCCCATCAATCCTGCGGATCAAAAGCTGCTTCGAACGCTAGGGATACCTTTTCGAACTCCTCGTCCGTTTCGATATCGATTAGCTCTCCTTCACCCTCGACTCTGAAAAAGAAAATATCAATATCATCCTCTGTATCTTCTTCAATATCTTCAAGCAAGCCCACTGCTACATATTCCGTTCCTTCTACATCTAATGATCCTAGAACTTCAACCTCATGGCCCTCATCATTGTCATCAGTAAGGGTGAAAACTTCACCTTCTCGAATTTTTCCCATAATAATATCTCTCCTCCCATATCCATTAATAATGGCGTTGTTCCCATAGTATATCTACTATTTCATATAGAAACAAATTTTTGCTTACAAAAAGATAAATATTTGCCTCAGCAAATACAGTCAAAATGAAATAATCTGGATAATATCTCATCTCCAGAGTTTTTTACACTAAACAACTATTGATTTTATTTAACAGCTTCTCTAATTCTTACCCAGTTTATAAACAGAAACTTTGGAAGCCTCAATTAGCTAATTTGATTTTCTCATCTTTAGCTAGCATATTGGGGTATGTTTCACACAAGATACATCCACTGATTTCTGCAGTTTGATAATCCTTATTATGTTAAAAGGGATAATAGTGAAATTTCACAGAATCTTATGCATGTTAAATCACTAACAAATACGAGCACGAAAAAATATAACACAATAAGCAATTCTAAATCAGAAAAGGAACCCCGACTTAGAGTTCCTCCATCGCAATTCTATATATTCAGGTCCCTCTTTTGATACAAGATATAGGTGGCATTTATTAATACTACAACTATTACAACTGATAATATGACAAATACTGCATCAAATCCATCACCAGCCAAAATGTACTTAGCCTCAAAATATTTAAATGGAATGATGTATTTCAAATTTTCAAGCTTACTGCTGAGCTCGACGGCAATCGATAGAATATAGGTTAGTAGAAGAATCCCTGTTGCTATCGATGTCGCAAGTTTTGGACGCTTGCTCACCGCTGCAATGCTGGTGCCAATTGCTAAGAATATCAGCTGTAATAGGAACATTCCTCCCACTAATGCTGCTATTTTGCTCGTAATCTCTGCACCACTATCATAATAGTTTACCATCATGGCCGATAAAAGGAATGTGATGAGGTTAAAAAGAAAAAGAAGGATAATCGCTGCCGCTAACTTGGAGGTGATAATCCTACTTCTTGAGACAGGCTTTGCCATCAAAAATTCAGAGGTTTTATCCCGTTCTTCCTTAGCAATAGAATTTGCCCCCAGCATAACGGCATAAATGGCTGCCATCAACAAAAGGTAAGAGAAAATCAGACCATAATAGCCAAGTGCTGTCGATATATCTAAGGTGCTTACACCAAAAATCGCTTGGAGCGACTTCGGCATTGCCGCAAAAAGGTCGTTTGCTGACTGTCCGGACGATTGCATCCCCCCATACTTGCTCATCCCTCCCGTTATCATGGCAAGAAGGCCCACCGACCACCAAATTAACGACTTACGGCTAGACATTAACTCTCTTAGCACAATGTTCATGATAGAAACACCCCTTTCTGATTACACAGTATGAATATCTTTTTTTGTAAAAACAATAAAGCTCACAGCCACAGTTGCAACAATAAAAATTGATCCAATGATAATGTACTGAGCTTCGTAGCCGGAATGTCTGATGATATAAGCAAGATCAAAATATTTAAATGGTGTTAAATAACGAACGGCCTTTTCCCCAATGACCGACCCAAACATATAGAGTATAAAAAACGCAAAAACAGTACTAAGTGAGAGGGGAAGAACCGATTTAATCCTTGAAACAAGCACAGAAAGCAAAAATCCAAAAGATGCAAACATAAGCTGAACGAAAAAGTTTGTTGCTGAGATCATGAAAAAAACTTGGTAATCAATGGATTCCTTTGCGACTATATTTGCCATAAGTGCTGCTGCTCCCATAAAGACGATATTCGTGATCAACAAGGAAGTGACAACCGCCAAAGCTTTGGAAGTTAGTATTTCTTTGCGGGCAACAGGCTTCGTCAACAGAAATTCAGCTGTTTTCCCGATGATTTCCTTCGATAAAACCCCCATCCCCAGGTTCATTCCCTGAATGGCTCCACATAACATGATATATAAAAAGACATAGGAGTAAAATCCAAGAAACGATGTAATGCTGTCAATTTGAACGCCGACTGCTTTCAGGACACCCTCAGGGTAACTAGCAAGAACCTTTTTAAATTCTTCACCTTCCCTTTCAATCGTTGGAAAAATGGATAAAAAGAGAACAGCTATTGCAACAAGAGACAGAGTCCAAATTATTGTGGACTTCCGATTCACCTTTAATTCATGCAGAAACATGTTCATCTCCTCATACCTCCTTTTCGTAATAATGAAGAAAGATTTCCTCAAGGTCCGGCTCATCTACCCATACATTGGAAAGCTCGATCTCCGAGAGCTTTCTCATGATGAGATTGATATTGCCCGAAAACAGAAAACTAATGGTATTATTGGTCGCTTCCAGATTTGTGACACCATCTGCATCAAAGAAATCGACATCAACAGGAACCTTTGTTTCAACCTTAATCTTCTTGTGGTTGCTTTCCTTTAGAGTACTTATTTTCTCAACCTTAATGATTTTCCCTTCTTTAATGATCGCCACCCGGTCGCACATCTTCTGGACCTCACTTAAAATATGGGAGGAAAATAGAATAGTTGTTCCTTTCTTGTTTTCCTCCTTCAAGAGATCAAAGAACTTCTGCTGCATTAATGGATCTAAACCGCCGGTCGGTTCATCGAGTATAATCAGCTTCGGCTTATGAAGAAGCCCCTGCACAATCCCTACCTTCTTCCGGTTTCCATAAGACAAATCATCAATTCTTTTACTCAGGTCAAGATCCATAATTTCAGCAAGCTCCTGGATCCGTTTCCTGCAATCCTTCTTATAAAAGCTGGCTGAATAGTTTAAGAGATCCTTCACTCGCATCCTGTCATAATAGAAAACTTCAGATGGCAGATAGCCAATGTCTTTTTTAATTTCGGAAGCAGACTGAACAGAATCTTTACCAAAGACCGTTGCGCTACCGCTTGTAGGATATATAATCGACAATAGTGTTCTAAGTGTAGTAGATTTACCTGCACCATTTGGCCCGATAAAACCAAAAATTTCCCCCTCTTCAACATGAAAGCTCACATTCTCGATTCCTCTGGCGTTTCCATACGTTTTGGTCAGATTTTTAATCTCAATCACGTTCATTCCTAATAACCCCCTTTTCATTTATAGAAGCTTCTTTTAAACATTTCGATGTACTGCTCTCCTTCAGAAAAGACCTCTTCATAATCCGGTTTTTTCAAATTAAGCGCCTTAGCTTTGGTTAGAACCTCGTTGCTAAACCCTTCAAAGGTCCAAAGAATGCTTTTTATCGCTTTTTGAATGTCAATATCGTCACGGAACTTTGAAGTATCAATGTCATCAAAGATCGCGGTCGAGCTTTTTACGGAAAATATTTTTTCTTTAAAATCGCCCTTAATATCATTGGCTTCTTCTAAAATTGCCTTTTCAAAAAAACGAATGATATCGGGGAATTTATTCAGCAGTTCCATCTTTATAAGCGAAATTTGCCGCAATCGGGCAAAAAAGTCTCGTTCCTCAAGATTCACTTTTTCATAAAACTCTTTCATCACCATATCCAAACAATAATCGAATAAAAATAAATACAAAGTCTTCTTATTTTGAAAATAATGGAATAACAGACCTTTCGAAATGCCCGCTTCCTTCACAATCGCATTGGTGGATGCATTGTCATATCCCCTTTCCACATAAACCTTAATTGCAGCATTCAGGATGCGCATCTGCTTCTCCTCATCTAGGCTTAAGAACTTCGAAAACATTTGTACAACCCAACCTTCTATAAAATATATTTCTGAATTTCCTTTTTTAACCACATAGGTCTATTTCAATATACTTCTGTTGACCACATTGGTCAACAGAAAATTTCCAAAAAAAAGAAAATCAATAAGATGTTTTACATTGGTCTATTAGTCTTTAATCCTTTTTAGAGTAAAAGAAAAAAACAGGCTTTCTTCTCTAAATAATACTCATGTTTCAACCCCTAGTAGACCTGAAGCACACTTTTAAAAACAAGAAAAAAAGCCCTTTATAAACATGGGCTTAATTTAGAAAGACTACTCTAGGTATGGGTTTTGCCTCCTGGTCATTTTTTACGATTTACCAGTCCAATCTTCCTTCGTCAATCATTTTTTCAATAATCAGACAAACACTACCTCAAATTGTAATTTTATAACGAATAATGTTATATATACTAATATCAGCATATTGTACCTAAACAGAAGGAGGAAGATCCTTGGCTATAAAAAGAGTCGATCATATTGGAGTTGTTGTTAGAGATCTTGAAAAATCCATAACCTTTTATCAGGATGTTTTAGATTTAAAATTGAAATCGCGGGTGCCACATACAGATGGGGTAATCCAACTAGCATTCCTTGGATACAATGATTCAAACGAAACAGAAATTGAATTAATTCAAGGTTATAGCGACACGTTGCCATCCGAAGCAACAATTCATCATTTTGCCATCAGTGTCGATGATATAGAAGAAGAATATGCTCGGATTCAAGGCCTTGAAAACGTTGAGCTAATTGATCAGGAAATTGTTACCCTGCCCAATGGTTATCGCTATTTCTACATATATGGACCAGAAAAAGAATGGATTGAATTTTTCCAAAGATAATTATTAATAAAAAAGCAGAGTTGCTAAAACTTCTGCTTTCTTTGCATTGCATCATAAAACACCTCTCTTTTACAACAATGCTGAAATATATGGTTATATCATACCTACTAAAGGAATCCCCCTTCTCTTTAACCAAAATAAAAAGAACCTTACRGGTTCTTTTTTGGTTTAGCTGTTAGAATGCATATTTGAATAACCCATAATATAACGGTCCAAGACAGACGACTAATGTGATTGCAGTCAATAATTTACTAATAGAATCAGGTAATTCTTCCGCTTTCTTATCACTATTGTAGTCTTTGCTCATAAAACTGAAAATTATATCCCATAGCAAAGAACCAACAAATACGAATTTCCATACCAGAGGTGTAAGGATAGAGGTTTTCGTTATGTACCCAAATAACCCTATCCAAGTGATAATCGAGATGACAAAATCCATTTTTGCAAGAGAGGTTTTATAGGCACCTTTAATGAGAAAACCAATCGCAGCCGTTCCCAATATTCCTAAATAAATCATCCAAAATATATGTCCCATTACTCATTCCTTCTTCCCTATGATTCTTCAATTATATGAAGAACCAAAGGAAAAGGAAATCTCTTAATATTTGAAGCCATTGTCCAAACGATGTAAGCAGAAGTTTTGCGTACAAGAAGCCACCACATCCAGGAACATTCGATACAGGATTCAATGAACTAAAAAAAATGGTGTGATGACTATTACGAATAATGATGATTCAAGGGAACCTACCCCTGAATCACCTTTGCTTTTATCCCCGTTATTACCAGCTTGCCTTTTTGACACCAGGTAAATGTCCTTTATGAGCGAGGTCTCGAAAAACAATACGTGACATGTTAAATTTGCGCATATACCCACGCGGTCTTCCTGTTACTCCACAACGATTGTGAACACGTGTTGGTGAAGAGTCTCGTGGGAGTTTGGCCAATGCATCAAAGTCCCCTTTCTCTTTCAGTTCCCTTCGGATTTCTGCATATTTTTCTACCATCGCCAACTGTTTTTGTGCTTTTACTACTTTAGATTTTTTGGCCATTTGAATCTCTCCTTTATTAAAATATAGAGAATGTTATTTAGGTTATATAATTCTATAAACTGTTCACGATTCTTTCCGCTACCTATCTTTCTTCATAAAACATAATCATTACGATTTAAAATTCAAAATTACTTCGTTTCACGGTGAAGCGTGTGTTTCTTTAAACGCGGGCAGTACTTTTTCAATTCAATGCGATCCGGGTTATTCCGCTTGTTTTTCGTTGTGATATAATTTCGGTCCCCTGTTTCTGTGCATGCTAAAGTGATGTTTACTCTCATCTTTGTTTCCTCCTATTTAGTTTTTTAATGAACTATTTCCGTAAAGGTAGGTAATGGATCTTCATACAGAGACCAATCCTGCTGCAACTCTATTTCCGTCAATAAGCATTGATCTAATTCATTTTCGATTTCCTGTTGATTCATTTGAATGCCAATCATCACTAGTTCCGTCATCCGGTCTCCGTAAAGATCATCCCAGCTTTTCAACAATTCAGGTTCATCCTGCAATATCTGCTGTTGTTCATCTTTAGGATAAGCTGCAATCCATTTACCTGCTCCCTGGATCATTAATGACGGTCCAGCCTGTGATAGCAGGCCTGCTGTATCATTTCTCGTTGCCAACCAAAGGAAACCCTTTGCCCGCACCACTTCCACCGGCCAACTTTCTAACCACGTCATCAGCCGCGATGGATGAAATGGCTTTTTCCTTCTGTAAACGAAGGAGGCTATTCCATATTCTTCGGTTTCTGGAATATGCTCTTCATTTAATTCCTTTATCCAGCCTGCTCCTTGGCTTGCCTTTTCAAAATCGAACAGCTGGGTGTTCATGACTTCTTTTAGCGGCACCTGGGAATGACTCGTTTCAATGATCCGCGCATCAGGATTTATTTTTTGAAGAACCGCGTTCAATTCCGCAACTTCTTCTGCTTTCATTAAATCGATTTTATTTAAAAGAATCACATTAGCGAACTCTATTTGGTCAATCAATAGATCAACCACTTCCCTCTGATCGGCCTCATCGGTTGCCTGCATTCGATCAATAAGAGTTTCCCCTGAAGCGTAATCCTGCCAAAAGTTCTTCGCATCAACAACGGTAACCATCGTATCGAGCCGACAAAATTTTGATAAATCAATTCCCACGTTTTCATCAACATACGTGAAGGTTTGAGCGACTGGAACGGGTTCACTGATACCAGTCGATTCAATCACAATATAGTCGATATTACCTTTTGTGGACAGCTTTTCAACTTCAATCATTAAATCCTCACGAAGTGTACAGCAAATGCAACCGTTCTGCATTTCCACCAACTTTTCATCTGTCCGAGTAAACCCTCCCTGTTTGACAAGGGACGCATCAATATTGACCTCACTCATATCATTGACGATGACCGCAACCTTAAGATTCTCTCGATTTTCAAGGATATGATTCAGCAGCTTCGTCTTTCCCGCACCAAGGTATCCACTTAAAACCGTAACGGGGATTTTCTTATTTCTCATTCACAAACACTCCTTAAACATATCTGCATTTTAAATCCATTCACAAATCAAAATCATTACGATTTATACTATGGAATTACTTTCTGTTTAAATCCACCCCCTTATAATAAAACGTAATCATTACTATTTGCAAGTTTTTTTCAAATTATTTATTGATTTCATTTTCAGTATAAGAATCGTAAAAATAAAAACAAAAATAAATGGAGACCCAATTACACATAAGCATGTGTAAAGAACCTCCAGTGCTTTTTTTTAGTTAATTGTACTCTCATATACAATATTTTATTGGATTATGTTCTTATTCCGCCATTTCCAACTCTGAAGATTTTACTGTCTCTTGTTCAAAAGATTCAATCTCTCGTTGTTTCGCCAGTTTAGAAGCTTGAGACACGGACCACGTTAAATTCCCAAAGGCAATCACTGTCCCTACCGAGATAACTAACACCTTTTTACAAAGTATTTTCTTCAATAGCAACCTCCTGAAAATGTATTGGAATACTTCAAATATAAACCAACAATGTTAACCTAACATCAAGCAACTGTAAATGTACGGACTTATTTTTGTACTTTAGATGTAACAAAAAAAGCTGATTGCATAGGCAGTCAGCTTTTCATAGTTGATTCTTATTATTTATAAAACACTTTGTCGATATTGTATTTTGCATGAAGTTTGTTGATCATGTACGTTTCATAGATTTCACGTTCCATTGCGTCTTCTACAACAAGAATGTCAATTTTTTTGACTTCATTACGGTGTAACTTAATTGGAGAAACATTATCCTCGAAATGTTTTTTGACTCTTTGTCTTAATTTACGTGCTTTACCGACAAAAATCAACTCATCATTTTCGTTATAAAACATGATGATGCCGCCTTTATCACGGGGAATTAAATGAAAATCAATGAACCCGTAAATTTCTGGGATGATCGCTTCGTCTCCCTCTATTACTTGTTTCCTTTGTTTAATGCTTATATCCGCTGCAGGGATCTCAATATTTATCATTAAAAATCACGTCCTCTATTTGTGTAAGGTAAAACTTCCAACATTGGGCCTGTTTACCCTTTGATGGTTAATATGCACAAAACCAAAATTGCTGCGCCCTGTGTCAACGCCTGCAAACTTACGGCCCGGCTTTGCTTTATTCCTAAAGGTAAATGTTATCATAATTATGAAGGAAAAGCCATGCATGCCTTATTTGAACGTTTATAAGCTATATAGATTGCAATCATGGAAATCAGCGAAAGAACACATATATTAAAAACCTATATCACGGTCCTATGTATACTTTACCCCAACATATAAAGAAGAAGACCCGTTAAGAGTCTCCTTCTTTATCAGAAATATCCGTTACCACTTGTGAGCCTTTGCATTACTTTTTAGTTTAATGTTTGTTTGTGATTCTACCGTATGGCCATTTACTTGAGTATTTGAACGCTTAGGTCTTGTCCAATTATGGTGAAACTTTTGAGAATGTGGATCTAATTGACCTTTATAACTCATTCTGTATCACCTCAGCAATAGGATTTGGATATTCTGTACATGCGATAGGTCATCCCTATCACATGTACTAGTATTTGATTTTTGCAAGGCATTCATACACCACTATTATTAAAAAGAAAATTCCATGGACTTACCTTTTGAAAGGACCTCCCCTTCACTATCAACTGCATCACTTGTCATAAAGGATATTTCCTTCGCATCTTTAGCACTTAGAATAAAACCAATGTTCCCCTGCTTTGAACCATTTCCTTCTATTTCCCCGTTCAGCTCTTCTAAGTAGATGTCATCTTCCCATGTCATATGTTTCCCAGTGTTAGTTTCCAGAAAAGCCACCGGGGAAAACATAACGTTTTTATCTGAAGTGTTTTTGATTTCAACATTCACTTTTACGATATCGAATTCGTCATCATGTGTGTATCCATGAAAGAAATCAATCATACTGTAATCCGGGAAGGCATGCATCACTTTCATATCTTTGATTACTACCTCAATCGGACCGACCTTTACAGACTCATTTGACTTATCGTAGGCCTTTAGTGTAAGTTCACCTTTTGCATCGGAAACTGTTTGGCCGATTTGGTTCAGGTTCATATCATCAGGAAGCTGTGGATTCGGAACATAGACATCCTTTTTCACCAATGGCTGGGCAACTTCCTCTGTTTTTTCTTTCCCTTTTTGTTCGTCAAAAGCCGGTTGAGTGTTAAGCGCACCAAATGTGGTTAATAAAAGGGCACCAATAATTAGTTTGTTCATGGAATCCCTCCCAGAATTCATTACCTTTTCTTTAATAGATCAAAGATGATCTTAGCTTGGTCCGTATTATCAACCTGGCCGGCAAAGCGCTCTTTATATGGACCGTATGCATAGACCGGTACATCTTCACCTGTATGACCTCCAGTTGTCCAAGCGGTATTAGTCCGATTATCAAATATTGCTTCTATAGCGTTGTCGATGTTCGTCACATTTTTTGTTTTAGCCGCATCTGAAACCGTTTTGATTTCATCGTTAGTTAGCTTGACTTTATTTTGATCGATATATTGTTTTAACGTCTTTTCTACATCTGCGCCTTTTACGATCGCATCAGCCATAAAGTCAGGTGTACGTTTAGCAGCCTTAATTGGTTCACCGAACCAGTTATAAATACCCTTTGCTCCAATCGAGAATCCTCCAGTAGAATGGTCAGCAGTCGCCACTACCAAGGTATGCTTGTCTTTCTTCGCAAATTCAATGGCGGCTTTGTATGCTTTTTCAAAGTCCTCCATTTCACTCATCGCACCTACAATGTCATTGTCATGTCCAGCCCAATCGACTTGGCTTCCTTCAACCATCAAGAAGAACCCATCTTTATCTTTGTTTAAACGCTGAATGGCTGAATTTGTCATATCTTTCAAAGAAGGAGTTTCGTTTGGACGATCAATCATTTTCGGAAGTCCTTCTGGAGCAAACAAACCAAGAACCTGTTTATTTGTATCCTTTAACATTTGATTTTTATCGGTTACATAACTATAGCCATCTTTTTTGAAGGCTTTCGTCAAATCAATATCCGGTCGGACAAAATTGGATTTCCCACCACCTAGCAGGACGTCAATTTTATGTTTGCCATTAATTAATTCCTTATAATAATCATCTGCAATAGAATTCATGTTTTTCCGGCTTTCATCATGTGCACCAAAAGAGGCTGGTGTGGCATGAGTGATTTCCGAAGTCGCAACAAGTCCAGTCGCTTTTCCTCTTTCTTTTGCAGCTTCCAACACCGTTTTGACCTCGGATTTATCATTATCAACAGCGATTGCAGCGTTATAGGTTTTCACACCGGCAGACATCGCCGTTGCTGCTGAAGCTGAATCCGTTATGTTTTGTGCAGAATCCTCTGGGTATGTCATCTGCTGACCAACCAAGTATTTATCAAACTCTGTCCTTTCTGCCACTGAAGTAGCAGGATTATCTTTTAAATACCTGTAAGCGGAGGTATAGGAAACACCCATGCCGTCACCTATCAAGAAAATGACGTTTCTAATTTCAGGTGATTTCTGTGATTTTTCCTTTGCCAACGCATCTTCATTAGTTGTGGACCATGTTAAACTTCCAATTGCTAAGGCAGAAACGAGGGTAATAGGCAAAAATCTTTTACTCAATTTGCTCTTCAAAAAAATGACCTCCCATAAATTAGTTCGTATATTTAATTAAACTATAAGGGAAGAAGATGAACCTAATGTCAAGGAAATGTAAAAATGTAGCGGTTTAATTGTTAAGACAGGGTAAATACAAATTAGGAAAAGACGGAGTCATCGTAATATAGTTCCAGGTGGACAGCTTCAATATACGGATGCCAGTTCTGCTACTTCAGATGAGGTTTTCCAGATGATAAGAGAAAGTACTCCACTCAAAAAAAGACTGCCCCTGAAGAGGCAGCCGATGCTGTGTTATTCTTCACATCCCCCTGGAGCCGGGTTGTAACTGGTCGAACTTAGTTGCGGATGGCAGCTTGATTATGGATTAACCATGGAGATGGACAATCATGTCTAAAGTAAAAAAAAGTGCTCTATTCCAGAGCGCTTTACTCCTATATTTAAAACAAAAAAGACTGTAGGCAAAAGCGGTTAAATTTAATTGTTAAAACAAAGTTGATTGGAACGGAAGGTGCGAGACTCCTGCGGGAAAAGCGCGTCCAAGGGAGACCCCACAGGCGCAAAGGCGCCGAGGAGGCTCCCGGACCGCCCGCGGAAAGCGAGTGCCTGGAGTGGAAATCAACGTTCGAATTTTTAAAACCCTTTAAAAAAACTGTAGACAAACTCGACTTCCATCGAGTTTGTCTACAGTCTGAAGCGCTCTATTCCAGAGCGCTTTTAAATATTACTTTTCTACCTTCAAATATTCCAAAGCACGGGCTGCATTCACTCGCGCAATTTCGACTGAATCGGCGGAAGATAAAGCAACAGCTAACCTTCTACCAACCTTCGTGACCGGTTTTCCAAAGACGCGCACTTGTGTATTCGGCAAAGCCAAGGCTTGTTCAACACCAACTATAGAATATTCCGATAACTCGACTGGCGCTTTTAACGGACGGCTGGCTCCTGGAGTAATCAGCGTGATTTCTGGAATTGGAAACCCTAGAATTGCTCGTACATGCAGGGCAAACTCCGATAAATTTTGGGTAGCTAATGTCACTAGCCCTGTATCATGCGGGCGTGGAGAAACTTCACTGAAATAGACTGTATCTCCAGATAGGAAAAGTTCTACCCCAAATAATCCGTATCCTCCAAGTTCATCTGTAATGGCCTGGGCAATTCTTTTCGCCTCTACGATTTGTGCTTCTGTCATATTATGAGGTTGCCAAGATTCAATATAGTCCCCACCCTGCTGAATATGACCGATTGGAGCACAAAACATCGTTCCATTTACTGCACGAACAGTAAGGAGCGTGATTTCTGAATCAAAACGAATAAATTCTTCAATTATCACTCGTCCATTTTGAACCCGGCCGCCTTCCATCGCAATTTGCCAACATTCTTCAAGATCATCTTCCGTACGGCAGACACTTTGTCCTTTCCCTGAAGAACTCATTAGCGGTTTTACGACATTAGGAAACCCAATCTCTTTGGCAACCTGGACAAATTCTTCATATGTATCAGCAAATTGGTAAGCAGCAGTTGGAAGCTCTAGTGTTTCAGAAGCCAACCTTCTAATTCCTTCACGATCCATTGTTAACTTAGCCGCTCTTGCTGTTGGAATGACATGAAAGCCCTCATCCTCTAATTTGATTAATTCAGATGTGGCAATAGCCTCAATTTCCGGCACAATTAAATCGGGTTGTTCTTTTTCAACAATTTCCCTAAGCTGATTCGCATCCAGCATATCGATGACATAACTTCGATGAGCAACTTGCATTGCAGGTGCCTGTTCATAGCGGTCTACGGCAACGGTCTCTACACCAAGACGCTGTGCTTCAAGAATGACCTCTTTACCTAATTCACCCGAACCTAATAATAAAATCTTTTTCGATTTATACATCCAGTCTCTCCCCCTCTATGTCTTCAAAACCATTATATACGAACTATAAATGAATAAACACAAAATTTTATTCGTCTTTTCATTTATTTTTCTCTATTAATAGCAAGTGAACGTAATAAATACAGGTTTTTTAACAAATAAAACGCTTAACGCAAAAACCCACATTTAATTCATACTTGACAACTAAGATTAATGTGTTTTATGATGGTTTCATATAATAAAATATATCGGCTGACTAGTTCACTAGAGGCTCTCTATTCAACAACATGAATAGGGGGCCTTTTCGTTATTATCAAATGAGGGAGGAATTGACTTTGCAAAAAGAATTACTAAGGCCTATGTTCCCTATTATGAAGGAGAAAAAAAATACCCGCTTAGAAGAGATGGAGTACCTACATCTGCCTGATAGAAAATTTTTTCAATGGTGCCAGCAGCAATATTCGCTGAATAAAGGAGTTTACAATACGATTGATAATTGGTTTTATGAATATGGTATCATCCATATCCTTAACCGTCGGATCAACCTTTTAGCCTTCTTGGAATTTGCTGCTTCTCCAGAACAGGAAGCTGGAAAAACAAAGTTCATTAAATTTGGCAATGGCGGCCTAACAAAAAAACTTCAGGAATTCATCGCTCGTTAACATGGTTAATACTAAAGAATCCCACCTCAGTGAGAAGTCAAATTTCCCTTCACTAAGGTGGGTATACAGGAGTAGATGTCGAAATTTGTTCTACGATTTTTTTGTAAATGTAAGCGCTTTCTATTATAATAAACTTAGGTTGGATGGCATGCGTGGCCGTCAATGTATCTGGCGTAGGTGGGGCCGATACTAGCGCTAAAGGAGTCAAGCTTCTTTACCGTAAAACTATTAGTATACCTTTTAGGTAAGGGCTGCAATTTAAGCAATACGAATGCTGGAGAAAAATCGTTACTTTTAGGCTTAAAAACGAGTTAATCATGCAATCAATAAGGCAATTCAAACTTTACCTTATTATTGAAGCAGCCCTCATCGTTTCCGGTCTAATAGTCTATAAGACTAAAAGCTCTTCCCCTAAAGACCAGGAGTTGAGCTTTTTCACATGGACAAATTCACATATACAAACCAGCTAGAAAAATCCCCAGCGTTTTCTGATAAATCTCATCAAATTGTGTTAAAGGAAGCGGGTTTTTTCCTTTGCCGAGCTCAACGGTAAACCCTGGCCTCCGCCAATCCTGAATAAACCAATCCTTATATCCTGCATAACTATTAGCGGATTTGACGGGCTCATAACCGCTGACCCTCGCAAATTCATTGACGATCGTTTTAGACTCGGGTGGTTCCAAATCTTCAAACCCCCAATAAATGACCTCCCCTTGGGTATGAAAAGCAAGCACTCTGTCAAAATCCCGTTTTCTTGTCAAATCAGCCATCGCAATTGCCTCTGGCTGCGTTAGCGGACCTTTTCCAGAATAATTTGCTGGTCCTGGCTTCGTGACCATATTGCGAGCTTGTTCTAGCTCCCATTTGGCGGGAAACTGATCATTCAGATCGACTCCATTGATATTAGCTTTCCAGCCAGAAAAATCCTCGCTATTATTATTCCATTCCACGAGCTGTGATTTCAATGAGGCATCAGCAGGTGGTCCTTTTAGAACCAGCTCCACTCCATCAGGATTCACCATCGGAACGAGAGATAGCATCGTCTGCTGATAATAAGGGAACAGAGATAGACTGCGGATCCCAGTTTGATTCGTGATTGCCATTAAATAATCATTTAAAAAAGTCATAATCACAGGGGTCGTAATCCACTCATTTGCATGAAATGAACCATTATAGTGCACTCGTTTGTCACCATTCCCAATCAGCACTTCAGGGATCTCCTTCCCGAGAACCGAATCTCCAATCGAGGATGTTTTAATAAAAGGATAGATGCTTTTCAGTCGTTTTACATCATTCATCATCGTTTGATAGTCATATTCCTGATTTCCTTGAACAAGCCTCCAAGTAATCCTTAATGGTACAGAAATCGTCTGGCCAATTTGCAAGGCATTCGCATTGAGACTAGGATTAACCAAAAATAGTGCATCCAATGGAAGATTGCGTGATTTGGCAATCGCCCATAAGGAATCCCCTTTCTTAATATGATGACCAGTCGTCGTAAAGCCTGGAATTTTGATCTTCTGTCCTATCATGAGGGCAAGAGGATCAATCCCGCTATTGGAATCAATTATCAGTTGATAATTCACATTGAATAATTGGCTATAATGCCACAAGGAATCATTCTGCCGCACAAAAACGTCCATTCTGCACCTCCACTTATCCAAATGTATGCTGATTTGGCCAAATTATTGCCAATTTTCATCCCAATAATGGGTTGTGCCAATACACAAATACAAACCGCTTTGGTTGGCAGCACTGTCACATTGGTCAAATAACCCAGCCCAATTTTCTCCACATCAAGCCGTTTAACCTTCAAATTAATACAGGCACCCATTTATAAATGGATGCCTGTTTGCTTTTTGTTAAGATTAAGAATTCATTATTTTATGCTTCTTGCTTCTTCTGGTACTGCTAAGGCTAGACCTTCAGCAACGCGTGTTCCGTATTCTGGATCAGCTTTGTAGAAATGGCCAATTTGGCGAAGTTTGATTTCTTCTAATTCGACTGGTTTCATTGCTCCCACAATAGTTTCTACAAGTCTAGTTTTTTCTTCTTCACTCAATAGACGGTATAAGTCACCTGCTTGAGTGTAGTGGTCATCACTGTTATGTCCTACTTGTGCAACTTGCCCAGTCACTTCAAATGGAGTGGTTTTATTTTCAGCTGTTTCAGTAGGGCCATCAAAGCTATTAGGCTCATAATAAACTGAACCCTTGCCATTGTCATCCGCACGCATGAAGCCATCACGTTGATAGTTGTTTGCTTCCACTTTCGGACGGTTAACCGGAAGTTGGTTGTGGTTAGAACCAACACGGTAACGGTGTGCATCACCATATGCAAATAGACGTCCTTGAAGCATTTTGTCTGGAGAAGCTTCAATTCCTGGTACGAATGTTCCTGGTGAGAACGTAGCTTGCTCTACTTCTGCAAAATAGTTTTCAGGATTCCTATTCAATTCCATCCGGCCAAGTTCGATTAACGGGTAATCTTTTTGAGACCATACTTTTGTTACATCAAATGGATCGAAACGGTAGGTATCTGCATCTTCCAAAGGCATGATTTGTACGTATAATTTCCATGCAGGGAAGTCGCCTTTTTCAATTGCATTGAAAAGATCTTCCGTATGGTAATCAGGGTTTTCACCCGCAAGTTTTGCAGCAAGATTCACATCAAGGTTTTTGATGCCTTGTTCTGTCTTAAAGTGATATTTCACCCAAACACCTTGTCCTTCATCATTCACCCATTTAAATGTATGGCTTCCAAAACCATGTGTATGACGAAGTGTAGCCGGAATGCCTCGGTCAGACATTAGAATCGTTACTTGGTGTAGAGATTCTGGTGAATGTGACCAAAAATCCCAGACCGCAGTCGGGTTTTTCAAATGTGTTCTTGGATCTCTCTTTTGTGTATGGATGAAATCGGGGAATTTGATCGCATCGCGGATAAAGAATACAGGCGTATTGTTACCAACGATATCGTAGTTTCCTTCTTCCGTGTAGAATTTAACAGCAAATCCACGTGGATCACGAACTGTATCAGCTGAGCCTAATTCGCCAGCTACTGTAGAAAAACGGATAAATAAATCTGTCTTCTTGCCAACACCATTGAAAAGTTTAGCTTTCGTATACTTAGAAAGGTCGTTCGTTACTTCGAAAGTACCGAATGCACCGGCACCTTTTGCATGAACTACACGTTCAGGCACACGTTCACGGTTAAAGTGCGCTAATTTTTCTAATAAGTGTACATCTTGAATGAGTACAGGGCCACGTTGTCCCGCAGTGATTGAATTTTGGTTATCTCCAACTGGTGCACCCCAGCTAGTTGTAAGGTTTGTCTTATTAGTCATAATTGAACCACCTTTTCATTATTATTTATGTATATAATGATAAGCCTTATCAGAAAAAAATCAATACTTATTTATAATAATTTTAATATAATAATTAATTCATTAAGGTTGTAATTGTTTATACTTTTATTTTAAATCCAGTAAAAGGAAATATCAAATTTTATAAATCGCTTTACTACAATTTTCTTCGATTTTTTCATCCCTTTTACTGGTATTTCACTTCAATGTCACTTTTCCTTCATACTGCATGATTTTATCATTTCTATATCTAATAGGAAATTAAACGAGAATGAAGATAAGTTTAAGTATCTTCCATAATTTTCTTAAAAATTGGATAAATCTAGCTCACTCTCTCATTTTATAACAAAGCATAAGATTCGCATGTGACAATGTTCACTTCTATTTCCTTTTTTTAAATCACAAGCAAAACAGCTACCATCCTTATAAAAGGAATGGCAGCTCTAAAAACTAATGCTTTTATCTTTTTTGTGAGATTCCGGTATCTGATCAAACACACTTTATGAAGAACGTAAAAAAACGCCACACCTAATCGATGGTAGAGCCACATTCACTAAAGTTTAGTTTAGGAAAGCTATGAATCCACCGTTATGAAGGTCGCTATCTACCCTATTCAGTGGTCGTTTTATTGATGTTGAACTCTATTACTTTTTCTTCTATTAAACTTATCGTTCATTTTTCCTGACACTACTCCCTTCCCTAGAATTAAGCAATAAAACAATTGTGAAAATACTGGTTTGTGTTCGTATAAAAAATAAGATACTATTACGTTAAAATGACCGTCCAATAAGAGTAAGKGTGATTTATATGAATGAACGGAAACAACTTGTAGTTAAGTATGCACACCAGTTATTTATTGAAAAGGGTTATCAAGCAACATCTATTCAGGATATTTTGGACTATAGCGGTATTTCAAAAGGGACATTTTATAACTACTTTTCTTCTAAAAGTGAACTGCTTAAAGCTGTCTTTATCTCTACCCAAGAAAAATTCGAACATGAAAGTAATGAACTATTAATCGGTCAAAATGTTGCGGATATTGAAATATTCATCAAACAATCTGAATTACAAATACACTCCAATAGAAGTAATAAACTATTTTCCTTATTTGAAGAAATAATGATTTCAAATGATACCGAACTTAAAAACTTTATTACACATGCAAAATTCAAACATATACATTGGCTATCAAAACGGTTTCTAGAAATATTCGGCGAAGAGAAAAAACCTTATATATTAGATTGTGCCATACTTTATTCAGGGATGATGCACCAAACCATTCATTTTAATGCGTTAGCTAAAGAGCCTGATTTCAACCCTACTGAAATAATTCGTTATTGTGTTGATAGGCTTAAAACTCTTTTCGATGATGTGAGCCAATCAGGAGTACAGCTTCTCGATCCTGATTATATAAAGCAATGGTTGCCAGAATGTTTCGATACGAAACAGGATTTTCACACTGCTCTCCTTCACTCTACAGCCGAACTTAAAAAAGTCATCTTAAAACTTTTCCAAGATGAAGCAGAACGGGTAAAACACTTAAAATTAGTGCACTTTATCCAAGAAGAATTTCTGCAAAAAGGTGAGCCGCGCCACTTTCTTATCGAAAGTGCTCTGCTATCTTTAAACACAAATTTAAAGCTTAAAAACTCAAAAGAATTGAGTGATTTCGAAAAGATTATCGCTAGTAACTAAACTGGTTAAAGCCCCAATTATGGGGCTTTTTATTTTCTGCAAGAAAACGTATTCGAATCGTTATTTTTTTGTGACAATTCAGCAAACATATAACTGAAATTCATAAAATTTTAGTATAATGACTAGTGTAGAATAGTGTCTTCAGGAGGAGTTTTTCATGAATATAATAATGCGATTTCTTATCAACGGGTTGATTTTACTCGTTATTGACTGGCTTCTCGACTCCATCACGATAAAATCTTATGGTACAGCCCTACTGGCGGTTTTTATATTATCAATCATGAACATGCTAGTTAAACCAATTCTTCAACTTATCGCTTTGCCGATCACTATCCTAACCTTCGGCTTGTTTTCGTTCATTATCAATGCCTTCACGTTCCAAATTACATCCTATGTTGTCAGTGGCTTTGAAATAGAATCTTTTTGGGGAGCCCTAATCGGTTCATTGTTATTAAGTTTCATCCAAAGTCTTATTATAAAAAAAGAGTAGAAAAACCGTCAGTAGAATGCTGACGGTTTTTCGTTTTCATTACTATTTCCATAACACCCTTCGATATTTCCCGGGCTATTCCCCTAAATTCCCCTATTATGTAATAGCTTTATTCGCTCATTTTTGACACCGGTTATGGTGGTGAAGGATTAGATTTTAACCCAAATTCAGAGCGAAAGAAGGAGGGAATCTGAGCATAAAAGACAGCATAAATCTTGGCTTATGTTTTCTGAACATGTCATTCCTTCATAAATCGATTCACTCCCATTTCCATCGAAATCGGTATGTACGGTTATGCTTATGGATAAAAGACTCTTCTTCCTTGTTACTGAGTGAATATTTCACCCATCCCGGCTTAAAAGATGTATCTGCCATGGATTCAGTGGGTGACAGAACCGGGGTTGGCTCCTACCATGACTCTGCCAGCTGAAAATCAGGGTCTTCGCATCATCGATGACCCTACAGAAATATCGAAAGGACTACTACTGTACGACTTTCTATAAGAGCTTAATTCACTATGTAGATTCACTTTTTTCGTGTTACTTTTTCCGCATCTTCAAATTACTTATCGGTGAAAACGGTAAACTTTACATTTACAAATCTATAAAAATAGATATAATGATTTATATGGAACCTTTATTAATTTATAAAGCTTTGTCAAATGATACTCGTCGTCAAATTTTGCTATGGCTAAAAAACCCAGAGAAGTTCTTTAATGAAAAGCCTTATTTTCAACAAGGGCTAAATTTTAAAGTTGGTGTATGTGTGGGAGATATTCAGGTTAAATCGGGGCTTGCACAATCTGTCATCTCTAGTTATTTGTTAACCATGCAAAAAGCTGGGCTGTTGGAATCTGAGCGAATCGGAAAGTGGACCTATTATCGTCGGAATGAAAAAACAATACATGAATTTTCCGAGTACATTCAAAAAGAACTATAAAATAAACGTAAAGGAGGTCATTCTTTTTTTGTTTTTACATATCTAGATATACAGATATTTAATTTTATAAATGATTTATATCTATATATAAATTAAGAAATATACAATAAGAATGGAGATTTGTATTAATGAAAAAAGTTAACCCTTTGCTTATTATTATGTTGGCTCTAGGCGTATTCGGCATTATTACAACTGAAATGGGTATTGTGGGAGTTCTACCCCAGATAACTCAAAAATTTAATATAACAACTTCACAAGCCGGATTACTTGTAAGTATATTTGCTTTAATCGTTGCCATTTCAGGTCCATTCTTGACATTACTCACTTCTGGAATTAATCGTAAAGTAATTCTATTAACCTCAGTGTTTATGTTCACGATTTCGAATATTATTTATGCATGTACAACGAAATTTGATATCATGCTAGTTTTCCGTATACTACCCGCTATTTTTCATCCTGTCTTTTTTTCGATAGCCCTTGTGACTGCTGCCAAACTTGTTCCTCCGGAAAAAAGTAACCAAGCAGTTACAAAGGTTTTTGCCGGAATTACTTTCGGATTTGCATTTGGCGTACCTTTAACTTCTTATTTCGCGGAACAGTTTTCGTTAGAAACTGCTTTCTTATTTGGGGCTGTTGTAAATGCGATTGCTTTTGTAGGAATATTAATGTGGCTTCCTTCCATGCCTAATGAGGAAAAAATGTCTTATGGAATGCAGCTTGGAATATTACGTAAACCGGGATTATGGTTAAACATCGCAGCCGTTATGTTTATCTTTGCAGCGATGTTTTCTGTGTACAGCTACTTTGCCGAATATTTAGGACAATTAACACATATGAATGGTTCTTTGATTAGTGTAATGTTGATGGCGTTTGGTCTAATCATGATTTTTGGGAATTTTTTGTTTGGTGGATTCTTGCAAAAAAGCATAACTAAGACCGTAATAATGTTTCCCCTTCTATATATAGTAATTTATTTATTCGCTTATTATTTGGACTCTTATTTAATTCCGATGATTCTAATGGTTTTCATTTGGGGAATAGTGCATTCTGGTGGTCTAATTGTCAGTCAAACATGGTTGACAACTGAAGCGAAGGAAGCACCTGAATTCGGCAACAGCTTGTTTGTCTCATTTTCCAATCTTGGAATTACTTTGGGGGCATCTATTGGTGGTTGGTTTATTTCTCACTTGGGAATACATCAACTCATCTGGAGCGGAATTGTGTTTGCATTACTAGCTTTCTTATTGATTATGATAAAAATTAATATTTTCAGTTCAAACATAGAAGGAGCTAACGTAGCGTAGGTTCGTGAATTGAATGGACAGCGAAATTGCCCGAATACTGTTTTATATGGCCGTTCATTACGGTGATAGTGGTGAATTTGATTTAGAACTAAATAATCAAGTGAACAACCGCACCAATCCTTATAGAAAGTTGGAGGTCCTGCCGGAATGGAACGAACAGGCCCCAGTAGATACCTTTGAACGTAATCGAAATGCAGCCATTTATAATAAATATCAGCATAATCAACCCATTCATTGATCATCAGGAGTGGGCCTCATCCATCTGGCAGTAAGAGGAAAGAGCTGTCCTGTTTTTCAGGGCAGCTCTTTCCTCTTATAAAGTCTAAATTTTTAGAAAAATCACATAATTATACTTTCTCCGAATAGCAATCTATTTAAATATTATAAAAATTTCAACTTTTATTACATAGCTAATGCCTTTTATAGTAAGCGTTTTCATTTTTTTACTTTACAAACTTTCTATTAAAATATATTATTTAGTTGTAATATTATGTGAAAAATCAATAAATAATATTGATTAGCCTCTACTAGTGATAAAATGCTAGAAAGAGAAAATTACACTCCAACAAAGAAAAGGGGAAAATTATGCAAAACTCCAAAGATTCTCAACTGCACAGAGGATTGGAAGAAAGACACATCGCATTAATGTCTCTTGGCGCAGCCATTGGAGTCGGTTTATTTCTCGGCTCGGCATCTGCGATTAAATTAGCCGGCCCAGCTATTATTATTTCGTATGCAATTGGCGGGCTTATGATCTATCTTATCATGCGGGCACTAGGGGAAATGGCGATAAAAAATCCAGTCGCAGGCTCTTTTAGTCGCTATGCAAGCGAATATGTCGGCCCTCTTGCCGGATATATAACCGGTTGGAATTACTGGTTCGTTTGGATTGCCACCTGTATGGCTGAAATTACAGCAGTCGGAATTTATATGCAGTTTTGGTTTCCAGGGACCCCACAATGGGCTTGGGCATTAGCGGCTCTTGCCATTATGACAACGATTAACTTTCTTGCTGTAAAGGCTTATGGTGAATTGGAGTTTTGGTTTGCCTTAATTAAAATTGTTACGATTATTCTAATGATTGTTCTTGGGTTTGGAATGATTCTCTTTGGACTCGGAAACGGTGGAATCGCAGTCGGATTCGGCAACCTTGTAGAAAATGGCGGTTTTTTCCCTAATGGAATTTCCGGTGTCATCCTCTCTTTCCAAATGGTCATGTTCGCCTATTTGGGAATTGAAATGCTCGGAGTAACTGCAGGTGAAGTCAAAAACCCTGAAAAATCTTTAAAAAGAGCCATCGATACAGTCTTTTATCGAATTTTACTTTTTTACGTTTTAGCTTTAACTGTCATTTTATCGATTACTCCATGGGATCAAATGAATGGAAAAGACAGCCCATTCGTTATGATGTTTGATAAAATTGGTATACCAGGTGCAGCAGGAATCATTCAGTTTGTCGTACTGACAGCAGCCCTTTCATCTTGTAACAGCGGGATCTTTAGTACAGGCAGAATGTTGTTTAACCTAGCACAGCAAGGGGAATCACCAAAAAGCTTCCAACGTACAACAAAGACAGGCGTTCCAGGTGTTGCCATTATTGTTTCGGCTGTCGTGCTTCTATTTGGCGTCTACCTTAACTATATGGAAGCGGATAAGGTCTTCGGTTACGTAACAAGTGTTGCTACATTCGGTGCCCTCTGGACATGGGGAACCATTCTTGTCACACAGATTATCTCAAGAAAGAAAATGAGTCCAGGAGAAAAACAAGGCTTAACGTATAAGATGCCGTTATTCCCACTCACTTCTTATTTCGCTCTTGCTTTTCTAGTATTTGTAATGGTCATACTCGGCTTTTCAGCAGATACCAGAATCGCCTTGATCGTCGGTCCGATTTGGATCATATTGCTTGTAGTCTTGTATTATGTATCCGGTTTGCATAAGAGAAAATAATAAATAGATACAGGGTGTCCTATCAACTTGGACACCCTTTTTTTATGATTTATATTTATCCTTTTCTCCTTCTTTTTAGCGTCCAATAAATTACAGCACCCACTACGCCTAAAATAATGAGGACCGGCAAGTTTCCTATAATAAAAACAATCAGTCCTGAAACTGCTTTAAGTAAAAAATTCGCACTCGTTGCGAATTGCTTCTTCGTTCTCTCCCATGTATTCAATTTTTTATTATCAATACCTGGCACAATAATATGGTCTTGCGATAAAGATATTGTTACCGTTGAAAACGAGGTTTGGTTTTCAAGATACTTTATTTGGCCAACTAGCTGCTCTATCTCCTCTTGGACAGTGGCAAGATCGGATGATATTTTCAGCAAATCTTCCGTTTTCTTAGCATCCTTCATGAATGCAAGTAACCTCTCTTCCACAGCCCGCTTTGATTTCAGTCTTGCCTTTAAATCTACATACTGCTCTGTTACATCCTGGCCTGTCACATTTCTTTCGACCACTTCTGAAGCTTGCCCCTCGGTATCAACGAGAAAATCCTGAAAACGAGCTTCCGGAATCCGTACTGTAATCGAACCTTCTACCATCTCTTCATCTTCCCTGTATACATTCGACTCTACAACATAGCCGCCGTATTCTTTCGCCTTTCTTTCAATCTTCATTTGTGTTTTTTCAAGATTTTTCACTTTCAACTTAAGCTGTGCTTGATGGATGACCATTCTTTCATTTGTTGCCGCTTCTTTTTCCGCCTGCTTATCAGAAGCCTGTTCTCCAGATAAGGATGCGTCCATTTTACTTTCCACTTTTCCTTCCTGTGACTTCGATAAGGATTCTTCTTTATCATTACTACTGCATGCCCCCAATAAAAGAAACAAGCTGAAAATAAGTATCACTTTTTTTCGATTCATCGGTATTCCTCCTTCACTTAACATTACCGACGAATAATTTGGAAGAAAGTTACACTTCATTTGTTTTGTTTTAATGATAAAAGGTAGTGATACAACAATTTCCAAATTATGTATGAGGAAAGGGGGTAATATTATGGACTATAGAAAATTAGCTAAATGTGTCGGAGACTCAATTGTGGACGTATTAGCCACAAGAAATTCTAAAGAAATTTGAAAGCGTTGACATATCAAAGCTTTCTATACAGCAAGAGTTTATTCTAACAATACATAGGTAACAATAGGAATATAATCAGCGATGGGAAGTCGGGATATAGTGGAAAATTTCAAAATTAGTGCTCGACAATTTGCAATTTTAGTTATTTTATTTTCTATAGGTACGACCATCTTGGTGATTCCTGGAGTTATGGCTCAAGAGGTAAAACAAGATGCTTGGATTGCAGCTGTAATCGGTACAGGCATAGGTTTATTGCTGGTGGCTTTATATATCGCTGTAGGCAGGATGTTCCCCACTAAGACGCTTGTTGAAATCAATGAGACACTTTTTGGCAAATGGTTAGGTAAGGCGGTCTCACTTACGTTTATTTTATTTACACTTTACTCCACGGTACAACTATTGTTTTATGTTGGGAGTTTCTTAACTACACAGATTATGCCTGATACACCAATTGAAGCGATCAATATTCTTTTCGCATGCATCCTAATWATGGGAGTTCGCCTTGGTCTTGAACCGTTGGCTCGTTCTGCAGAATTGTTATTTCCTATCTTTGTTTTTTTATTCCTAGTTCTAGTGGGCTCAATATTTTTACCTCCTGTTCAATTTAAGTTTGAAAATATACAACCCGTATTTGAAACAGGAATAAAACCGATGATTCATGCTGTTTTTCTTTTTTCAAGTATCTTTTCTTTGCCATTGATTGTTTTATTAATGATTTTTCCTGTTTCAGTGAATCAACCAAAAGCAGCTGAAAAAAATTTTTTTATCGGAATACTAATCGGCGGAATCTGTTTAATCATCATTATCGCTTTAACTATTCTTGTTTTAGGCGCAGATAGTAGTGCCAGACAAACGTATCCAAGTTATCTTTTGGCCAGAAAACTAAACGTTGGCGATTTTCTTCAAAGGATTGAAGCAATAATGGCTATCATGTGGATTATCACGATTTATTTTAAAATGGCTTTTTACTTTTACGCTACAGTTATAGGTCTTGCACAAACATTGAATATGAAGGATTATCGGCCACTTACGGTACCTTTTGGGATGATCGTAGTTTCGCTTTCCATACTTATACATCCCAATGTGGTCCATTCAACCACATTTGATAAAGAAATTTGGCCCCTATACGCTTCGACGTACGGACTTGTACTTCCTATTCTCTTATTAGCAATCAATGTATTTCGAAAAAAAATACATCAAAAATAAAAAAAGATCCTTTGAATACTCCCGAAATTCAGAGTATAGATAACTTACATAAAACCCACACTAAGAAAATTTATTTAATCGTCATTCTGCTTTTTTTCAGGATTTTGAATAGAAAGGGTTTAGGGACTAAAAGCATTCATTTTAACCATCAATTTCGAACAATAGGAAGATCCCCTCCAATGGTCGTTTCTGGAAAAATTCTGATTAAACAAAAATTAGTAAATACTGTATCGCTATGACCCGGCTGAACCCCTATAAATAAATAGAGCAAAAGGAGTCTCGTCTATGAAACGGAGCTACAC
>NZ_JBFUIB010000031.1:0-30589 GCF_056402095.1 Peribacillus sp. P4_C12 | reverse complement strand
GTATATGGAGATTAATTTTTTTTATTAAATTGAGCAAATTACTTCTTGGAAAGAGAAATTAGGGGAAAACAACAATTGTCTCATGATTTCTGTACCCGAAAATTCATCCATCTTAGCTGGATCCCCAGTATTCTTATTGTGACAATCCTCGAATCGTCTTCCATTTTGATATAGAGACATGAAAGTATGTAATATCTTATAAAGAAAAAAATAGGCCTTAGCTTACAAAGCGGTTGCCTATTTTTTTATGTTAATGGTTATAGAAAATGTTACGTAAGTGATTATTTACTAAGTGGAAATTGGAAGGAGGAACACGAAAAAAAGGGGGAGAATGACTGGTAGCAAAAAGCATGTAATGAAAGAAGTATTATTAATAAGAGATAAACTGGTAAGAAATTGAAGGGATAATTAAAAGTCTATACCAGTTTTATAAAAGAGCTCATTATACTTATTTAATAATTGATCAAGCTGCTGGCTATATTCTATCGCAACCTTAGAGTTTAAGCCGTCTTTAGCGACAATATTGATAAGCTCATTTCTCTTTAATTCAATCTGTTCGAGAAACTCATTTTTTTTCGCCATTTATATATCCTTCCTGTACCCAACTATTCTTAAGGTATCCTTTTATGAGCTAGTTGTAAATTTTGTATGAATATAACAATTATATAGGGTTGGTCTAATGAATTCAAATAAGTTACCCTAATGGTAAAAAACAACAGTGCAACCTAATTTTCGTTATTTGGTTTTTAAGTTTGTCATGAAATATTCACAGTTCCAAAAATGTATTTTTTTATCTTATTTGTTACAATGTTTATAGGTACTTACATAGGAGTGAGGGTTATTGAATGATATTAATATTTTCTTAGCTTTTGGAGCCGGTTTTTTGAGTTTTATATCTCCGTGCTGTTTACCGCTATACCCAGCCTTTTTATCTTATATCACTGGTATGAGTGTTGGTGAGATTAAATCAGAGAACGCCATGCTCCAAAGAAGGAGYATGTTGCATACTTTGTTCTTTCTACTAGGTTTTTCTTTGGTTTTTATTGCAATAGGGTTTAGCACTACATATCTAGGTTCTTTCTTCTCAAATTACAAGGAATTAATTCGTCAAATTGGTGCCATTTTAATTATCATTTTTGGGTTATTTATTGTGGGGGTCTTTCAACCAAAGTCCTTAATGAAAGATAGCCGTTTCGAGTTTAAAAACCGTCCTAGCGGATATATTGGTTCGATTTTGATTGGTCTTGCTTTTGCTGCTGGATGGACGCCTTGTGCAGGTCCTCTTTTGGGTGCTGTCATCACTTTAGGTGCAACCAACCCAGGCGCGGCCATGAGCTATATGACTGCTTATATTTTAGGATTTGCCATACCATTTTTCATTTTATCCTTCTTTGTCGGAAAATTGAAATGGATTAAAACATACAGCCAATATATTATGAAAATTGGCGGATATTTAATGATTCTAATGGGCGTAATTTTATTTTTTAATTGGATGACCAAAATAATTGCAGTCCTATCTAGACTATTCGGGGGATTTACTGGGTTTTAGTCCATGGATAAGTTAATTTTTAAAAATATTTTAATAGAATATTCTGTTGATAGTTCTTTATATCTGTTTTTTTGTGTTAATTTACTTATATTATCACATTAAATCATTTGATTTTAGGTCTTAAGTCATATACCCTATACTTATTATTGAAAATTATCATTACATTTCAATACGATTAGATTTCGCTTTCTGTTGTTTGAAATGAGGAGGAACGGCAATGGCCCGAATATTAGTAGTTGATGATGCTAAGTTTATGAGAATGACACTTTCGAAAATATTATCAAAAGCAGAACATGAAGTAATTGGTGAAGGCGAGAACGGGAAAGAGGCAATAGAATTATTTCGTAAACTAAATCCCGATCTTGTTACAATGGATATAACAATGCCAATCATGAGCGGGCTAGATGCGGTTAAAGAAATTAAGAAAGATTTTCCTTACGCAAAGGTTATAATGTGTTCAGCGATGGGACAACAAAAAATGGTTGTCGAAGCTATTGAGGCAGGGGCAAAGGACTTTATTGTAAAGCCGTTTGACGAATGCCGAGTAGTAGATGCTATCAATAGGGTGCTTGATTAAAACACTCTCCTTGTTTATCTGATTTAGGTAATATATACTTTGTTTAATAATTGAAGTGATATATAATTTTTCATGGTACTTACCTATTTTAGCTAAAAGGATGATAAAAATGACGATATATATATCTACAGGTATAGCGATTGTGATGGCTATGGGTGTTTTCATGTTTCGAATGAAGGAAACAAAAAAACCAGTGAATGAAAAAAAAATCATATTACCCCCACTCTTTATGAGTACGGGTGCTTTGATGTTTCTTTTCCCAATGTTTAGGGTCACTAGATACGAATTTCTAGAAGCTCTTGTAGCAGGGATGGTATTTTCTATCCTCTTAATTAAAACATCCAAATTCGAAGTTCGAAATGAACAAATTTATATTCAGAGGTCTAAAGCATTTATATTCATTTTAGTCGGACTAATGGTGATACGACTTGTTGCAAAGCTTATACTGGGAAGTACAATTGAAGTTGGCGTGCTTGGTGGAATGTTTTTCCTTCTTGCTTTTGCGATGATTGTTCCATGGCGAATAGCGATGCTATACCAATACAAAAAAGTCAAAGCGGCCTACTTAAGCGAAAGTAATATGGTGTAAGTTTTAATTAAACTAAATATAATAAAAAACAACACCTGCCATTTGGAGTGACCCCTGTCAAATAGACAGAAATAAAAAAGACCAATTAAGCAGCCTGAGTTCTATATTGATATGGACTCAGGTTGTTTAATTTTTTCTGGAAGCGATGATGGTTATAGAATCGAATATACATACTTACAGCACCTCTAACCTCTTCAGAGGTTCGGAAGGAGTTCATATAGAAACACTCCGATTTAAAGTGGCTGAAGAAATTCTCCATACAAGCGTTATCCCAGCAGTTTCCCTTTCTTGACATACTGGATTGCATCTTATATTTTTTCAATAGGTTATTATATTGGTGGGAAGTATATTGGTACCCCTGGTCGCTATGCAGAAGAATTCCTTTAACATTCCGTTTTTTCTTTGCTTTTTTTATTGTATCTATTACAAGTTTTAAGTCGTTTCTCCGGCTGACTTGATAAGAAACGATTTCATTGTTATAGAGGTCTTTTATGGCGGATAGGTAAAGTCTCTGTCCATTAAAAATCAAATATGTAATGTCAGTTACCCATTTCTCATTAGGTCCGGATGCATGAAAATCCCTATTAAGAAGGTTTTTAGAAATGACATATGCTTCTTTCTTCCCGTAATAAGGTTTCCTCTTCCGAATCAGGGACTTTAACCCTAGCTCCCGCATAAGACGCTGGACACGCTTGTGGTTCAGGTTTAAACCGTAGGTTTTATCCAGCCATACCTTTACTCTTCGATACCCATAGATTCCTTTGAGTTTATTGTAGCATCCTATAATTTTTTTCTGAATCTCTTCATCCTCCAGTTGCTTTTCAGAAGGGGATATTTTACGTTTTAACCATTTGTAGTATCCACTTCTTGATACATGTGCAATTTCGCATAATAATTGAATAGGGTAGTGTTCCTTGGACATTTCCCTAATTACCTCATACTTTTTCCTTGTCGTTACTGCCTCCATTCCCCCTTTTACATCTTTAAGAGCTTTTTTAGCATTTCGTTCTCCGCCTCTAAACGTCTGATTTTTTCTTCAGGATCCTCCGGAGCTGTTCTTGGTCTGCCCTTACCAAGACCCTTCGCTTTCCCTCGTTTCTCTTCCAAACCCAGTATGCCTTCATCTTCAAAGTACTTAACCCAGCGGCGGACTTGATTTTTATCAATTTCTAATTTATCAGCGACCGATTGATAACTCATATCTCCATTAAGGTATAAATCAACGGCCTGCTTTTTGAATGCTTTATCAAACGTTCTTTTAATATTACCCATAGAAAAATCCCCTCCATATATAGACAGATTAGTGTGCTTTCTTTTTTCTGTCTACTAAAAGGGGATCATATCAAGGTATGGGGGCCGTTTATTGATAAAAGTGTAGATTGGTAAATGATTAGCTGAAACACCGCTTGAATAATTGGGGAATTTCTTGTGTATGTATTAGGTGAAACTTTCAAGTGAATCTTCACTTTTTATCTGACCATAAAATGGACAAGATAGTAGGGATGAGTTTTTTTCAGAGTAGGAGTGGTATGTTTGTCATATAAAAGGAAGTTGAGTTTTATATTCTTCCTGTTTTTGATTTGCTTTTTTAATGGAGAATCGATGCAGGCGTCGAATGAAGAGGGAATTCTAGGTCAGGAAATTCAGCGGATTTTGAATGAGTCACCAGCATTGGCAGGTGCCTTAGTGGGAATTTCCATTCGTTCAGCAGAAACGGGAGAAGTGATTTATGAACGCGGTTCGCAAACTAGACTGCGGCCTGCCTCGAATCTAAAGCTTTTGACTGCTGCGGCAGCACTTGAAACATTAGGTGATGATTATGTTTTTCAAACAGAACTGTACATAAAAGGATTGCAGGTCGACCATGTTCTGCAGGGGGATGTGTATCTGAAAGGAAAAGGAGATCCTACTTTATTAGAAAAGGATTTTGATGAGTTGGCAGCTTCACTGAAGCAAAATCAAGTCCAAATCGTCCATGGAAATCTCATTGGGGATGACACCTGGTATGATGATGTTCGTTATTCCAAGGACTTAGTTTGGAGTGATGAGTACGAATACTACGGAGCGGCTGTTTCAGCATTAACCGCTTCCCCGAATGAAGACTATGATACCGGGACAATTCTCGTGGAGGTATCTCCCGGTAAAAAAGCTGGTAAAAAGGCAACAGTGAAGATGAAACCGGAAACGGAGTATGTGGAAATCATAAACAAAACAAAAACCGTAGCAGCGGATGGAAAGAAGAAAATCGATGTCGAAAGGTTTCATGGCAAAAATGTTATAACGGTATCCGGGACCATTCCGGAACATGCTGGGCAGACGAAAGAGTGGTTTTCGGTGACAGATCCTACAGAGTATGCACTAAACCTATTTGAAAAATCAATGAAGAAACAAGGAATCAAAGTGGTCGGTGAAAAGAAGCAAGGTAAAACGCCAGTAGATGCAAGGATGATTGCCACTCATGAATCAATGCCGCTTTCACAACTTCTTATTCCTTTCATGAAGTTGAGTAATAACAGCCATGCCGAGGTTTTGGTAAAAGAAATGGGTAAAGCGGCAAATGGAGATGGAAGTTGGGAAGATGGATTGAAAGTGGCAAAAAGCGAGTTGGCGTTAATGGGCCTCGATATGCATACGATTAAGATGCGTGATGGATCCGGCATTTCCCAAGTCAATATGATCCCTGCAAATGAAATCACGAGTTTACTATATGCCGTTCAGGAAAAAACATGGTTTCCTGCATACTTAAATGCATTGCCAGTTGCAGGGGTTGAAGAACGAATGGTTGGCGGAACGCTAAGAAAGAGGATGAAAAAGACTAATGCAACTGGGAACGTTCGCGCAAAAACAGGGACAATTTCAGGGACGAGCTCCTTATCTGGTTATGTGACGACCAAAAGAGGGGAAAAAATCATCTTTTCCATTCTCTTGAATAACTTTGTAGAAGAAAAAGGCATCACGGCCATACAGGATAAAATAGTCGTGATGCTGGCAGATCAGGAAAACTTGTTAGAAAGTGGTCTTTAGTATCCCTTAGAAATGTAAGTTTGTAGTTCTAGAAAATCAGCGATGAGTATATCTGCATCTTTCATTTCATTTTCATCGGCAAATCCGAATTGACAGCCTACAGCCACTAAGCCATTTTCCTTTGCTGCTTCGATGTCGGATTTCCGGTCACCAATCAGGATGGCTTTCTCAATTTGATAGTCTTTCAATAGCATTCGCACTAAGTCGGTCTTCGAGCCTTTCGAAGACCTTTCCACACTGTATATGTCCGTAACATATTCATTTAGCCCAAAATATGAACAGATTTCTTTCAAGTACCTTTCAAGACCATTGCTAGCAATGAAAATGGAAATTCCAAGCTGTTTGATCGTTGACAAGGTCTCCATGACGTGAGGAAAAAGCTGACCTTTTCCTTCTTTGATTTCTTGATTCAAACATTCCAAAAAAAGTTGGTCCGTCTGACGGCGAATATGCTCGGGATGCTTTGGCAATAAGGTTTCCCAAACGACAGTTAATGGGACGCCCATAATCCTTTGGTACGTGGCAAGCGGGGTATCTCCTGTCCAGCTCCCTTCTGATCGAAGGATTTCAAACGTTCGTTCAAGTGAAGGACCTAATATCTTATTTGTTTGAAACAAGGTGCCGTCCATATCGAAAATGGCGGCAAATTGGATTTTATTCAATAGTTGCACCTTCTTCTTAGATTTTTATCCTCTTAAGGAAGGAATATAAGGGAGGGAGGATAGAAATAAGTAGTATAGGAGGAATGTTTTATGAACTTCCCAACACTTCAAGGACCTTATACGATTCAGAGTCTTATAGCTAACATTCATACGTTATCCAAAAAACAATCTCCATATTTAATCGCCAAAGATGGTCGCGGAGGATCCGGAAAAAGTACGCTCGCGGCCCGTATTCAATCAGAATGTCCGGGTAGCACGGTTGTTCATATGGATGATTTTTATTTGCCGTCATCACAGAGAATCCAACTGCCTCCCTCCAAAAAGCAAATTGGTGCGGACTATGATTGGCAACGGGTTTTTGGTCAGGTTCTGCAACCGCTTAACTGGAGGGGGAAAGCGAAATATCAACGGTATGATTGGGAAACGGACGCAATGGGCGAATGGCATACGATTCCTGCTGAAGGCCTTGTTATTATTGAAGGAACGTATTCCACTCGTAAAGAACTAGCTGAACTTTATGATTTCACAATCTGGGTAGAATGTCCCCGAAATCAGCGTTTGGAACGGGGACTTGAGCGTGATGGTGAAGAAGCGCGTCCGATGTGGGAGGATAACTGGATGGTGTATGAAGATCTCTATGTTGACACACATAGGCCACAAGAAAGAGTGAATCTTGTGGTGGACGGAACCAGATGAATTCAGACTCTTTGTCCTGCCTTTCACATCTGCCCCATTGCAATTGGGGCAGATGAAATTTGTTTTTCAGCACGCTCATCGCAGAAGGTATATTCATGGACTCAAGAATATAGGCGAGTGCCTGTGTTGTTCTCCGTTGTACATGTTTCACAGTACTTCTCAACTCCAATCATCATAGACTATGAATAAGGCTCTATGTCAGCATAATTTCAGTGAATTTCATTATGCAGATTTGCCAAGGAAATCTGGTAATCAATTCTGCACTATAGCACATTCCATCAGGGCCTATCCCCTCTAATGTAGCGGTCGCATCTTATATTAAGATAGGAATGAATCCGAGGTTACCGGACATCCGGGTGGTGGTCTCTACGCAATGATTGGTCGTTAATCCAGTAATGATAACCTGGGGACAAGCTTCTTCTCTTAAAATCTTCTCAAGATTGGTACCGATAAACGCATTATTCACATATTTTGTGAGAATCCATTCAGCTGACTTTGGTTGACTGAACGCTTTAAACAGGCTTGTTTCATTCTCGAGATAAAAGAGGGAATCCTTTGATTCAGATAAGTACAGTATATAAATTACCTGCCGACTAGACACCCGCCATGCTTGAATGGACCGGGCAATAGTAAATTCTGCCTGAGGATTGTTACGCCTGCCCTAATTAGGATCATCGAATGCCTTTTGGATATCGACAACGATAAGCAGGACATTCTTTTTCAGCTTTGTTCCCATCATTCCTTTTCTGTGTCGAAGTTACTTTTAATTGTAATGGTTTACCTGTAACATTTATATTGAATTTTTAGATAAATTTCTGAGAAGCCGGAAATATTGGGGGAGAACTATGTTTACTAATGACGAACAAGCAGCCGTATATAAAGCTATTTATAATCGAAGGGATATCAGGAGTTTTTTACCCGATCCCATTTCAAAGGAAATACTGCAAAGAATTTTGGATGCGGCACACCATGCCCCGTCTGTAGGATTTATGCAACCTTGGAGTTTTATTGTTGTTTCATCTCAGGAAATCAAAAACCGCTTGGCCTGGGCAGCCGATAAAGAGAGAAGAGCGCTCGCAATTCATTATGAAGGCGGAAAAGAAAATAAATTTCTTAGTTTGAAAGTTGAAGGGTTAAAAGAAGCACCATATACCATCTGTGTAACCTGTGACCCGACACGGGGAGGTTCCCATGTGTTGGGGCGGAACTCGATTCCAGAAACCGATATTCTATCCACTGCCTGTGCGATTCAGAATATGTGGCTAGCTGCCTGTGCCGAGGGATTAGCAATGGGATGGGTCAGCTTTTACAAGAAAAATGATATCCGTGATATTTTGGATATACCGCCGCACGTCGAGCCTATCGCACTTATGTCGGTTGGCTATACTGATCAATACCCGGATAAACCTATTCTTGAATTAGCCAACTGGGAAAAGAGACGGTCTAAGGATGATCTTATTTTTGAAGATAAGTGGGGTAAAAAATAAAACTCTTTGTACCTTCATTCATGCTAGTGAGGAGAAAATTTGGTGATGTAGCTTTATACTTTTAATAATAAAAACAGGAAAAACAGTGAACAAATTTGACTCCAATCTTATCCTCTCTCGAATTACAATCCACTACGCATATTGAGTGTAGGCATGTGGAGAGGAATGTTGTGATAGGGTATCATCGGGCTGTCGTTTCTTCAGTTGCTTTTGATTGTATCGGTCAGAGTAAAGTCAGAGGAGAAGACGATAAATGGGAAGTCGTTCAAACTAGTGCTGCCGTTTCCCGATGTTAAAGTTTAACTATAAAGAGAAAAAAACTAGCTGTACTTTTACACAGCTAGTTTTTTTGTTTCAAAATCTCCGGCGTTTAGAAGATCCAGGTATACCGAGGTCTTCACGGTATTTTGCGATGGTCCGACGGGATATTTTGGTTCCTTCATTTTCAAATATTTGACAAAGTTTTTGGTCAGAAAAAGGCTTTATTTTATCTTCATCGGCGATCAAGACTTTTATTTTTTCTTTGATGGTAAGAGTGGATTCGGTTTCTTGGCTGTTCACTCGGTTTAAGCCTCTAGTAAAGAAGTTCCTTAATTTGAAGAGGCCTTGCGGAGTTTGGATATATTTATTGCTCGTGGCCCTGCTGATTGTTGATTCATGAAGCTGGAGTTTTTCGGAAATATCTTTCAGTGTCATAGGTTTTAATCCAGCAATCCCTTTCAAGAAAAAATCCTGTTGTTCCTCTACAATGGTTGCTGTCACTTTGTAAAGGGTCATTTGCCTTTGTTCAAGACCTTTAATCAGTAATTGAGCATCATTTAAGTGATTTTTGACGTAATCTTTAGCTGGGTCGCCCGGCTTAGTGGCTAATATATTCGTATAGTAATGGTTGATTGATAGTTTAGGTGCGAAACTGTCGTTAACCGTAATCAGATAGCCATCCTTTTCTTTTTCTACGAATACGTCCGGAACGATGTAATGGGTCATATCATTAGAAAAATGACTGACGGGACGGGGATTTAACGTGCGGATAAAATCTGATGCCTCTTGGACTTCCTGAATAGTTACTTTGTAAAGGTTGGCTATTTTCTTGTAACGCTTTTCAGCTAAATCTGTTAAGTGCTTATCTATAATAGTGTACGCTAATTCATTATAATGCTCATGCTCACGCAGCTGAATGAGTAAACAATCAGTCAAATCTCTGGCACCCACTCCGATGGGGTCAAGGGATTGCAGAACTTGAATCATGTCTTCAATTTCTTCCATAGACACGGAAAAAAGAGAGGCTGCCCAATCTGCATCCACTTCAAGAAATCCATATTCGCTTAAGTTTCCAATTAAAAATGCGAGGATCTTTCTTTCAAGAGGTTTCAAGAATTTCAGCATACTCACTTGTTCTAGTAAATGATTTTCTAGTGTTTCTGTGTTTACTGAATAATTATTGATAGGGTTATAATCACTGTCTCCATTGAATCCTTTACTTGTAGTCGAAGATCCTCCTGCCTGAGTGTTTATTTTATTTGTACGTATACCAGATTCAGAGAGAGAGGCGAGAGGGTCTTTAAATGTTTCGGTTATTTCGAGAACAGGATTTTCGTTAGCCTGTTGGTGTAAAAAATCTATAAGTTCATGTGCAGAATATTGTAGAATATTGATCGATTGCTGTAATTGAGGGGTCAAAGCTAACTTCAAAGTTTGCTTTTGATACAGTTCAAAGCCTACCTGCATTTATATCAACTTCTTTCATTTTAGATTAACCGAGGGCTCAAAAGGGAAATGAAAATGTTATTAACATGATAATAATACAAATTTTTCAAAAATTCAATAATTTATGTCAGGTTATGTAACATCATTAAGAAATTAAATGCAAAAAACGACAATATTAGTAAATAAGTATTAATATTTGTTGAAAAATGGAAATTTAAATATGTTTGATTTGAATATGAATCGATTGATTTATATTCGAATCAATACGCGCTATTTTTGATTTATTTATGAATCACTTTCTCTCTGAATACTATTATATAAAGCTCATATACTTTGGCATGCATCTTGCTATATAAATACTTATAGAAAATTATAAAAAATCTATTACGTGAGAGAAGGGTGTTTTTTACATGATTAAAGAGAAGACGGGGATTCAGGAATTAATCGATTTGGATAAAAAGCATTTTATTCATCCGACTACAGCAATTGCACAACAGCAGGCGGATGGTCCAAGTTTCATTTTTACAGAAGGTAAAGGAATATATCTTACGGACGTCACGGGTAGAACCGTCATCGATGGCATGGCCTCACTTTGGAATGTGAATATTGGGCATGGACAAGAAGAGTTGGCTGAAGTGGCGAAAGAACAGATGGCAAAGTTAGCGTTTACCTCCAGTTTTGCTACCTTCAGCAATGAGCCGGCTATTCGTTTAGCTGCTAAAATTGCTTCAATTGCTCCTGGGGATTTGAATGCTGTTTTCTTCACTTCAGGTGGATCGGAATCGAATGATACAGCGATTAAACTTGCCCGTCACTACTGGATTTTAAAAGGGCAGCCTAATCGTCAAAAGATTATTTCCCGTTCGAAATCCTATCATGGGGTGGCAATGGGAGCGACAAGTGCAACAGGCTTGAAACCATTCCGTGACTTCACGAATTCCATCGCTCCGGATTTTTGTTATGTAGATGGTTCTTCCATTGAAGATTTGCGTAAGGTCATCGAACAAGAAGGGCCAGAAACGATTGCTGCATTTATCGCGGAACCGATTCAAGGAGCTGGCGGCGTGAATCTACCTCCTGAAGGGTATTTTAAGGAAGTAAGAGAGATTTGTAATGAATACGGCATTTTAATGGTAACGGATGAAGTCATTACAGGCTTCGGAAGAACAGGTACGTATTTTGGAATTGAGCACTTCGGTGTTGTGCCAGACATGATGTGCTTTGCAAAAGGTGTGTCGAGCGGATATGCCCAGTTAGGTGGCGTGGTCCTTAATGATAAGATGCATCAGGATTTTATAGCCCTGTCTAAAGGCACGCTTTTACATGGATACACATACAGTGGGCACCCTATGGCTTGTGCTGTCGCCTTGAAAAATATTGAAATTATTGAACGCGAAAACTTAATAGAAAACTCGAAACAGCGTGGCTTAGAATTGCTTGAGGGCTTTAAAAAGCTACAAAGCAAACACCCGATTATTGGGGATGTTAGAGCACTTGGTCTTATTGGAGGCATTTCCATTGTCAAAGATAAACAAACCGGGGAAGGCTTTGAAACACAGCTAGCACCAAGACTTGTAGCTGAAGCTGCGAAGAATGGTTTAATTTGCCGGTCTGTTACGTTTGATCAAGATACACTCGTGTTTGCACCACCTTTAATCATAACTAAATCAGAAGTCGAAAGAATAATTGAAATCCTGGATGAAACATTTACAGCTGTCGAAAAAGAAATTTTATAAGAGGTGAAAAGGATGGTAATGACGGAAACTCTGAAAAAGAAACTATTTATTAATGGAAAATGGAAAGAAGCCCAAAAGTTCACGACACTAAAGTCTCCCTATAGCGGGGAGGTTTTAGCGGAGATTCCGGCTGCTACCCCTGAAGAGGTTGAGTTGGCGATAGACTCAGCTTATCAAGCTAGAAAAGCAATGGCTGCTCTGCCAAGTCATAAACGGGCTGCCATTCTTGAAAAGCTTGCAACTCTTTTGGAAAGCCGTAAAGATGAGGCAGCTGAAATTATTGCTAAAGAGGCAGCGAAGCCGATCAAAACAGCGATAGGAGAAGTCTCCCGGACGATTGCCACATATAAATTTGCAGCAGAAGAAGCAAAGAGAATTCATGGAGAAACATTAACGATGGATGCGACAGCTGACGGGGAAGGTAGAATTGGTTACACCGTACGCGAGCCAATTGGCGTAGTGGGTGCAATTACTCCTTTTAATTTCCCGATGAACCTGGTAGCTCATAAAGTCGGACCGGCCATTGCTGCTGGAAACCCGATTGTCTTGAAACCTGCGAGCCAAACGCCACTATCATCGCTATTACTAGCTGAGCTATTAGCCGAAACAGATCTTCCTGATGGAGCGTTTAATCTGATTACGGGGAGTGGTTCGGTAATTGGTGATAAATTAGTGACTGATTCACGGGTGAAGAGCATTTCATTCACCGGAAGCCCTGCTGTAGGAATCGGTATCCGTAACAAGGCGGGCTTGAAGAAAGTGAGTCTTGAACTTGGTTCCAATGCAGCGGTTATTGTGGATAAAGGGATTGATATTGATAAAATTATCCCACGGTGTGTAACGGCAGCATTTGCTTTTCAAGGGCAAGTCTGTATTTCCTTACAGCGAGCATATGTTCATGAAGAGGTGTATGACGAGTTTGTAGAAAAATTCTCTGAGGCAACGAAGGGACTAATACTCGGCGATTCTTTGGACCCGGCAGTGGATGTCTCAGCGTTAATAAGCGCTGGTGATGTAGAACGCAGTCTGGACTGGATCAGTGAAGCAAAACAGTACGGTGCCGTTGTTGCAGCAGGAGGTAAATCTGAAGGGAATATCCTGCATCCTACTGTCTTACTGGAGGTGGATGCGAAGCTTAAGGTATCCTGTCAGGAAGTCTTTGCTCCTATTGTTTTGATCAATAAGGTGTCGTCGGTTGAAGAAGCAATTGATTTGGTCAATGATTCCGAATTTGGCTTGCAGGCAGGGGTTTATACAGACAATATCAATTTGGCCCTTACTGCAGCTGAAAAACTGGAAGTCGGTGGCGTTATCATAAATGATATCCCAACATATCGCGTCGACAACATGCCATATGGCGGAGTCAAAAAAAGCGGGATGGGCCGTGAAGGGTTAAAGTATGCGATTGAAGAAATGACGGAAATGAAGCTGGTCATTTTTAATCGGAATTAATAATGAAAAAGTATGGAGATGAGCAGCTGCTCATCTCTTTATTTTTGAGAAAATATATTTCTTCTAAATATATTTTTTATGAATCTTTTAATAGAAATAAAGAGGTTGTGGCGAAAGTAGAGAAGATTGACTAAAGTTATTATGCAAAAATGAATAGAAAATTCACGATTGAATTTATATGGGACAGGGAAGAGAAAGAAAATGCGATTTTACCTAATATTTCAAACTGGCATGAATCTTGCTTATATCTTGTATATAGGTAGATAACTTAAAACCGAGGAGGAATTAAAATGCAGGAAACTTTACAAAATAACACACAAAAAGAAGGAACGGAAGCACTAGACTTAAAGATGTTTATCAATGGGGAATGGGTGAGTTCGACTTCGGGTGAAAAAAGGGATGTATTGAATCCGGCTACGGGAGAAGTTATTGCTACAGCTGCAGAAGGAACACAGAAGGRTGTCGATGCAGCGGTTGAGGCAGCTAAATATGCTTTCTATGAAGGCGGATGGTGGGGAACTCCGGCAGTGGAGCGAGCCAGACTTTTATTCAAAATTGCCGATAAATTAGAAGAAAAGGCTGAAGAACTAGCTGCTTTGGAAACGTTGGATAATGGAAAACCATTGCGCGAAGCTCGTTTTGATATAGATGATGCAGCAGCCTGTTTTAGATATTATGCAGGATTGGCTACTAAACCGACAGGACAGACGTATGAAGTGCCTGACGGTCAGCAAGCAATGGTCATCCGGGAACCAATCGGAGTTTGCGGGCAAATTATTCCTTGGAACTTCCCTTTGTTGATGTCAGCCTGGAAATTGGCTCCGGCGCTAGCTGCAGGAAATTCCGTCGTTTTCAAACCATCAGAAGTAACACCAGTAACGGCYGTTAAACTATTCGAAATCTTGGAAGAGGTCGGAGTACCCAAAGGTGTCGCAAACCTAGTATTAGGGGCAGGAACAGTTGTCGGACAGGCCATTGCTGAACATGAGGAAATTGATAAAGTGGCCTTTACAGGCGGAACARCAACAGGCCGTAAAATCATGGAAGCATCGTTAGGGAATTTGAAAAAAGTGACTTTGGAGCTTGGTGGGAAATCCCCTAATATCGTATTTGCAGACTCTGACTTTGAGACTGCTGTTGATTACGCTTTATTCGGGATCTTCTGTAACCAAGGACAAGTATGTTCAGCGGGCTCTCGATTACTTTTGGAAGAGTCCATTTATGATCAATTTATTGCAAGTCTTACCGCGAAAGCGAAACAAATTAAAGTGGGGTCAGGTTCTGATGAAAAAACTCATATGGGACCAGTCGTTTCTGAAGCCCATATGAACAAAATTTTATCGTATATCGAAATTGGAAAAGAAGAAGGAGCCAAATTAATCGTTGGTGGGAACCGGATTAAAGGAGAGGGCTTGGAAAATGGGTACTTTGTTGAACCAACGATTTTTGTTGATACAACACCTGAAATGCGTATCGTGCAGGAAGAAATTTTTGGACCAGTACTTGTCGTTCAAAAGTTCAAGGACGAGGCAGAAGCTCTTCGACTGGCCAATGACACGAAATATGGTTTAGCTGGAGCGGTGTTTACGAATGATATCGCTAAGGCGTACCGTGTCATCAAAAAAGTACGTGCTGGTATCACGTGGATAAATTCTTATCACCCGACATATAACGAAGCTCCTTGGGGCGGCTTCAAACAAAGCGGAAATGGCCGTGAGCTAGGTACTTTCGGATACGAGGCTTACACAGAAGTGAAGCAAATTAATAACAACTTGGATATTCAACCAACAGGATGGTTTGATGAAGAGTAAATAGCTAGATGAAAAGGCTGTTCCTTAAGGAACAGCCTTTTTGTGGAAATGAAATTCTAGAAACGTAAATATAACTCCAGAATCGTAGATAAACTCCAGAAATTGAACATTTTTTAAAAAATGCACTCAAAATAAAATGAATAATAGACACTTTTCAGTAATGAGCATAAAACATGATAATCAATCAAATACGATACGACTATAATTTCACAGTTTTAATAGATCAACCCGGCCTGAAAAGAAAACGGCGCCATTTCCCATATCTGCCACCCTGTCTGGAGTAAGTGCATTGACATGTTGCTTTGTTTCAGGTGTGATCTGCCATAAGCCTTGGCTGACAAGAACACCGGCTAACACATTTTCCCCGGGAGCAGCAGTTAGCACACATTCACCGCGCTCGTTCCAGATACGGACCATATCTCCTGTATCTATTCCTAATTTTAGGGCATCTGCCGTATTCATGTGTAGTTTCGGCTCTTTTTCCATAGAGATATGTTTTTCGTTATTGGAAAAAGTTGAATTCAAGAAATTGTGATTAGGTGCTGGTATGAATAAAAATGGCAGGTCACTGTCTTTGACGATTGGCGTATACGTTGGTAGCGGTTCGTATCCATGCTTCTTCATCTGTTCAGAATAGAGTTCGATTTTGCCGCTCGGTGTCTGCAGTTTACCCGGGAACAGCGGACTCATCTTGGCTTTGACAAATTGACTTTCTGAAAGGGATTCATAAGTAATTCCTTCTAAATACGGGTTATCTGGAAAATTGAGTGCCTGGCGTATCATATCATCCTCTGAATCTCTAAAAGCTGGTTCTTCAAAGCCCATACCACAGGCTAACAGTTTGAATAATTCGACATTTGATTTCGACTCTCCATACTTTTCCACTACAGGTTTTTGTATTTGGACGTAATTATGCCAGTATGAATTATAAAAATCCTCCGTTTCATAAGATGAAGCAGCAGGCAGGACGATGTCGGCATACATTGCCGTTTCTGTTAAGAATAAATCATGGACCACAGTAAATAGATTTTCTCTCATCAGACCTTCCTGCACTTTATTCGCATTCGGAGCGACAAGGGCTGGATTGGAACTGTATATAAATAAGGAAAGAATCGGGTTTTCTTTTTCAAAAAGGGCTTGACCGATTTGGTTCATATTAATGATACGTGTTGTTTTATCCTTCAAAAGGTCAGGACGTCTTAGGGCATTGGTATTAAAAGCCAGGTATCCTGAATTCCCCTTTATCGCGCCACCGCCCTTCACAAGCCATTGACCGGTAAGTGCAGGAAGGCAGGCGATGGTCCGTACGGCCATGCCGCCATTATCATGGTGCTGCAGACCGTTTCCTATTCGTATGAATGAAGGAGTCGTGCTACCGTACATTCGTGCCAACTCATATAGGTCATCAATTGGAACACCTGTAATCGCTGAGACGGTGGCAGGGTCATATTGGCGGACATGCTCGCATAATTCAGCGGAGCCCACAGTGTATTCATCTAAGAAAGGTTGGTCGACTAGATTTTCGGCATATAAAATATGCATTAAACCGAGAGCGAGAGCACTATCAGTTCCGGGCAGAATAGGAATGAACCAATCGGCCCACTTTCCAGTTTGGTTCTTATGTACGTCAATGACCACAACTTTTGCCCCGTTTTTTCGGGCCTGCTGGGCAATTGTTACTTGGTGCATATTTGTGCTCACAGCGTTAATGCCCCACAGGATAAAAAGCTTTGTTTGAATCGTTTCTTCCGGGTCGATGCCGAACGAACCACCCATCGTATAGTTATAGCCAACAGAACCGGCCGCGTTACAAATGGAACGTTCAAGTCTGCTTGCCCCGAGCTTATGAAAGAACCGACGATCCATTCCTTCTGCACTGAGGTTTCCCATGTTTCCATAAAAGCTGTAAGGAAGGATGCTTTCTGGGCCATGCTGTTCAATTAAGTTTTTCCATTTTGAAGTGATTGTGTCAAGGGCTTCCTTCCAGCTGATTGGAACAAAATTCCCTTCTCCTTTTGAGCCGATCCGCTTTAATGGCTGCTGAAGACGTTTGGGGTCATATATGCGAGCTGTCATGTTTCGGACTTTGTTGCAAATATTTCCTTTAGTAACAGGATGGTTTGGGTCTCCTTGCACCTTAATGATTTTCCCATCTTTTTTGTGCAAAAGTAAGCCGCATTGATCAGGACAATCAAGAGAGCAAACTGAGGGAAAGACTCCATCTGGTTGATTGATATAGGGTTGCATGGCGAATTCCTCCTTATAATCTAATCTTATATCTTGCATCGATAATCTATTTATATCTTAATTATTATTGAATGTGAAATAGTAGATAGTTGCAAGAACTTCTTAACATATGATTTTTTTTCTGATAAGCTTACAAGATAAAAATGAACCTTTTTTATCACAAAATAAATAAGTAATAGGAGGATATATTTTTGGATTATGGAGTAATAATATCTATTGGAATATATATGGCAGGTATGCTATTAATTGGTTATTTAGCTTATCGGAAAACTGCCAACTTAACCGATTATATGCTTGGAGGCCGCAACTTGGGCCCGGCTGTAACCGCATTAAGTGCAGGGGCTTCCGATATGAGCGGATGGCTGTTAATGGGTCTTCCTGGTGCGATGTACATAAGCGGCTTAAGTGCCGGGTGGATTGTTGTCGGCCTGTGTGCAGGGTCTTATTTAAATTGGTTATTTGTAGCGCCGCGACTTCGGACATATACGGAAGTGGCCGACAATTCGATTACGATACCGGACTTTTTGGGAAATCGGTTTAAAGATAGTTCTCGAATATTAAAAGTGGTATCAGCCTTAGTCATCTTAATCTTTTTCACCTTTTACACCTCTTCAGGTATGGTAGCGGGTGGGGAGCTTTTCCGAACTGCTTTTAATATGGATTACCGCTGGGGCATCTGGCTGACAGCGAGTGTTGTTATTCTTTATACATTATTTGGCGGTTTCCTTGCGGTTAGCTGGACGGATTTTGTACAAGGTACGATCATGTTCATTGCCTTAATTTTAGTCCCTGTTGTCACGATTGTAAATATTGGCGGCTGGGATCCTACCATTAATGAAATAAAATCGATTAATCCGAATTTATTACATGCTTTTGAAGGAACTTCAACTATTGGTATTATATCGTTGCTAGCATGGGGTCTTGGTTATTTTGGTCAGCCTCATATCATCGTTCGATTCATGGCGATTTCATCTGTAAAAGAATTGAAAAGCGCACGACGAATCGGTATGGGCTGGATGATTTTCGCTATCGTAGGAGCGATGTTTACGGGATTGGTCGGAATCGCTTATTTTAATCTGACAAGCGGACCTTTAGGGGAAAAAAATGCCGAGTCTGTCTTCATCATTCTGGCTAAAGAACTATTTCCTTCTTTGATTACAGGCTTCTTATTAGCAGCGATTTTAGCAGCGGTCATGAGTACGATTGCATCTCAACTGTTAGTATCCGCTAGTGCGCTGACTGATGATTTCTATAAGCAGTTTATTCGCCCGAATGCATCGGATAAGGAATTAGTGCTGGTTGGACGATTTGGTGTATTAGCGATAGCTGCTATTGCCCTTATTTTAGCTTTCAACCCTAGTGGTACGATTCTTAAATTGGTCGGTTATGCCTGGGCTGGGTTTGGAGCAGCATTTGGACCGGTCATTTTGTTAAGTCTTTACTGGAAACGGATGACCAAATGGGGCGCACTAGCAGGAATGATTGTGGGTACCGCAACTGTGATCGTCTGGGAAATGATTGATAAATTTGCTGAAGTCTATGAAATCATCCCTGGATTTATTGCTGGTACAATAGCAGTCGTGTTTTTTAGCCTGTTATCAGCCAAACCTTCTAAAGAGATAGAAGAGGATTTCAATCAAGCTGTAAAAAATCTCTCTTAATTATTGACGCTGCTCAATCAAATGGGCGGCGTTTTTTATATGATAAATAACCAAAATATATGGTACAATATTCGTAAAGTCCTTATGTGTAAAACATGAGGACTTTTTTTGAGTGGTTTGGGAATAATAAACCAAAAACAACTACAAAGGATATAAAATGAACCAGTCTCATAAAATTGCAATTAAAGTAGCTATTATATATATAATCATTGGGGTCTTATGGATTATCATTACAGATTCCTTCTCGATGACCCAGGCAAAAGAAGATGTCCAGACATATGCGATGTTTCAGCATTCCAAAGGGTGGATGTTCATTTTCATTACCGGGATTTTTTTATATATTATAATCCGATATTGGACTGGGAAAATGTTGCGCTCTCAACAGGAATTTAATCTGAAGGATGAGCAATATCAGTCGTTGTTCAAGCATAATCCGGATTGTGTCCTTGAATTGAACCTCGAAGGAAATGTCGTTTCAATTAACCCGGAGGCTGAAAAGCTGTTAGGTCACCAAAGTGACAACTTGAAGGGCAAAAATGCCAATCATTTTATCAACTGGAATGAAAGTGAAAAAGTATCTGTTTTCTTTACACAATCCCTTCAAGGAGAGGCTGTTAAATTCGAAACGACCATCCAGAATATGAGTGATGAAAAGCGGATAATTCGTGTAACTTTTTTGCCAATTATTGTTCAAACGGAAATGCTTGGAGTATATGCAATCGTCAGGGATATTACCGAATTGCGGCGAGAAGAGGAATTGATGATCATGTCTGAAAAGTTATCTGTAATCGGACATCTGGCTGCTGCCGTCGCACATGAGATAAGGAATCCGCTGACATCGCTAAAAGGGTTCGTGCAGTTAATGGATATGACGAAAGAAGTCAACCCGATGCATTCTGATATCATGTTAAAGGAAATTGATCGAATTAATATTATTTCGAGTGAGCTGCTGGTTCTAGGGAAAAAACAGGATGTTGCTTTATGTAAAATTGATCTTGGTGACTGTTTACAACAAGTATATACGTTAATGAAAGCAGAGACGAATTTGAATAATATTGAGATGGGGTATCAGGTAAAAAAAGCCGAGCCGGTTTATATTATGGCTGATTCCATCGAACTTAAACAGATGGTCATTAATATTGTCAAGAATAGCATTGAAGCGGTTAGTGATAATGGGAATATAGACATATCCTTGGATGTCATTGATGATCATGCTGTAATCAGTGTGAGTGATAATGGAATAGGTATGGTGCCTGAGCGCTTGAAACGAATCGGTGAACCTTTTTATTCGACGAAGGAAAGGGGCACAGGAATCGGACTTGCAATCTGCCAGAAGATTATTCATCGCCTCGACGGAGAGATGCATTTTGAAAGTGAGAAAAATAAGGGAACCACGGTTACAATTCGGATTCCGTTGGCTACTACGCTTTAACAAATGGTACTATAGAGTATATGAAAAGTTTTTTTATTAAAGGAGAACGATATGAGCGAATTACCAGCATTAGTGAACGATAGAAAGCTATTTATCCAGGAGGCCTGGAAAAAATCTGGCTTCGGCCAACTTACTCCGATTCAAACGAAAGCGATTCCTGTAATTGTAGAAGGAAAAGACATCATGGCTGAATCACCTACGGGAACAGGAAAGACACTTGCTTATTTACTGCCATTGCTTGAAAAAATAGATCCTGATAAAAAATCTCCCCAAGCTTTAATTTTGGCGTCATCACGTGAATTGGTCATGCAGATTAATGAAGAAATCCGGATTTGGTCAGAAGGAAGCGGTATTTCAGGTGCAGCATTCATCGGTGGAGCGAATGTAAAACGTCAGTTGGACAAACTGAAGAAGCATCCACAGGTCATTGCTGGAACACCAGGACGGATTTATGAATTGATTGCCCAAAAGAAATTGAAGATGCACGAAGTAAAAACAATTGTCCTCGATGAAGGTGACCAATTAATTATTCCCGAGCATATGGGAACGATTAATAATATTATCAAAACTACGCTTAAAGACCGCCAAATCATGGTGTTTTCTGCAACTCTACCAGAGGAAACGGAAAAAGTGGCTCGTGGATTCATGAACGAACCAGAAATGATCAAGGTCGATAAGCATGAAAAAATGGAGTCAAAAGTAGACCATCTTTACTTTGTTGTTGAGAGACGGGAAAAGTCCAAGATTCTTGAGAAAATCACGAGGCTGAAAGATGTGAAAGCTCTTGCCTTTTTAAACGATATCGCAGAGCTGAGCGTCTTACATGAAAAGTTGAGTTATAAAGGCGTTGAAATGGGTGTCCTTCACGGTGAATCTAATAAAGTAGACCGTGAGAAAGCGCTGCGCAAGCTTCGTTCAGGTAAATCTCCGATGTTGATGGCAACAGATGTGGCGGCTCGCGGACTTGATATTAAAGGGCTGACAGCCGTCGTTCATATTGATATGGCTGAAAACATTGACCAATATATTCATCGATCCGGGAGAACAGGGCGTGCGGGTGCAAATGGCACGGTTATCTCGATTGTAACGGAAAGAGAAGAGCGAGAATTGAAAAAAATGGCACGTGAACTTGAGATTCCGTTAACGAAAGTAACATTCTATGGTGGAAACATCGTAGTCGAAGAATAATTTTTGAATGTAGAGATGGCCATGCAGGCTGTCTCTACTTTTTTTATCAAGACTAGGCAGGTGTATTAATACATACCCTCTAAACCAATCATTAACGTCATGAATAAAATATAACAAAGAACAGCTCCCAAAATCGTTTGGTTATGAATACTTTTACCTGCTTTTAGATTTTTCAAAAGTGAAACCAAATTAAGAAAACACATAGCACTTATTGATGGGATAACGAACAAGTGTATAAACAATAGCGTATCATCTCCACTCATTTTCTTGTTCCCTCCTACAGTGAGAATTTTTTTTGAAGAACACTCTACATGGACTTTTCTATTGTTGCAACTTGATGGGATGTCCAGTTAACCAGAAAGATCCCTACGAAGATGAGTGAACCACCTAACGCAACGTACCAGTGGACCGGTTCATCTAGCAAGATGAAACCAGATAAGACACCAAAAAAGGGAGCTAGAAATAGAAAGGCACTCGTTTTGGCGGAATCTCCTTTTTGTAGTAGGAAAAACCAAATTGAAAATTGTACGATAGAAGCCATAATGGCTAGCCATAATAAAATAAGCATGGATGCCGTTGTGATTATGAAAAAGGGCTGTTCAAAAAGATAAGAGCCAATAAGCAGCAGTACCCCTCCGCAAAGCATTTGATAGGCTGACATGACCCAAGTGTCGATTGCGTGTCCCCAGTTTTTCATCAACAGGGTGGCGAGGGACCAGGAAATGGCTGACATCAATCCGAGAAGGGTTCCTGTTTTTAAATCAAGATGTGCCCCCATTGTGATAAAGACACCGATAAATCCTAGGAAAACCCCTGCCCATTGCTGTGGGGCGTATCTTGTTTTACAAAAGAGCGTTCCAAAAATGATAACTAATAAAGGATTCATAAACGTCAAAATCGAAAGTTCCCCTGCTGAAATGGTTCTAAGGCCTACAAAGATGCAGCCCATGACACCAGCTGTCTGGAATAAACCGATGATAGCCAATTTAGCCCAGTCTATGGTCTTGCTTGGATGAGGTCGTTTGATGAGTTTAACAATTATGGCCATGATCAAACCTGCAAGGATAAATCTTATGGCTGCAAGCAACATGGGAGAAGTATAAGCTAATCCTATTTTTCCGATAGCGAATGACGAACCCATTAAAGCAGTCGTTAAAATGACAAGTAAACCAAAAATGACTTTGTTCATCGTTTCCCCTCCAAAAATCCTTATCTATGAATAGTCAAAATTAGAAAATTGAATGATTGTAAAATTATAGCATATTGCTGAAGATAGGAGTTTAATAATGAGTGGAAAACACAAATGAAAACGCTTCCTTTATATGGGATATTGACATATGATAGAAATAGACATTGGTGAGGAGGAGACGGTATGGCAGAGAAATATAAGCATATTGAAACGGCAGTAATTCATGAAGGATATGACTCGAAGGAGCATTTAGGAAGCTTAACAACACCACTGTTTCAAACCTCAACATTTACTTTCGAAACGGCTGAGCAAGGAGAAAGACGTTTTGCCGGTTTAGAAGATGGATATATTTATTCGCGTCTTGGAAATCCAACGGTACAGGTGCTTGAAGACAAGATTGCGGCATTGGAGGGCGGGGAAGCAGGGCTTGCTTTCAGCTCAGGTATGGCTGCGGTATCGGCTGTACTTTTTGCATTAACTAAAACAGATGACCACATCTTGTGTTCACAAGGATTATATGGTTGTACGTTTGGCCTCCTTCAGTTGATGAAAAGTAAATATCGTATCAATCATGATTTTTGTGATATGGATACAGAGGAACAGTTAAGGAAGATGATCCGTCCAGAAACAGCCTGCATCTATGTGGAAACCCCTATTAATCCGACTATGAAAATGATTGATTTACAAATGGTCATGAAAGTCGCGAAAGAATGCAATGTGCCGGTTGTAGTCGATAATACTTTTTCGACACCTTATTTACAGAAGCCCCTTGACTATGGCTGTGATGTCGTCCTTCATAGTGCGACGAAGTATCTTTGTGGACATGGAGACGTCGTTGCAGGTCTTGTAGTTGGAAAGAAAGAGTTTATCAATCAGGTAGCGGTAACGACTCAGAAAGATATCGGAGGAATTATTTCGCCGTTTGATGCGTGGCTACTACTGCGGGGGTTAAAGACTTTACCGGTTAGGATGGACCGGCACTCTGCCAATGCGTGGGAAATCTTTCGGGAGCTGAAACAGCACCCCCAGGTGAAGAATGTATATTATCCAGGGGATACTAGTTCTCCGGCCCATTATATAATGGAAAAACAGATGAAACATGGTGGGGGCCTTATCTCCTTTGAATTGCAAGGTACGAAGCAGGATGCCCAGAAATTCCTGAATAACTTGAGACTTATCAAAATAGCTGTCAGCCTAGGAGATGCCGAAACATTGATTCAGCATCCAGCTACCATGACTCACTCGGCAGTTCCTGAAGAATCCAGACATCAAATGGGGATCAGCGACCAGCTTATCCGCCTCTCAGTAGGCCTCGAAGCTTGGCAGGACATCTGGCACGATCTTCAGCAAGCCTTTTAGCTGGGGTCAGACCCCATTTCCCGGATTATTTCCCGGTTTTTTTGATGAAAATGGTGAAAGATAAGGATTAGAACAGCCAGGATGTAGGATAAAGGGGTGATTGTCGGGTAGAGAGTGCTGTTCCGTACACCAATGCCGATGAACGCCCAGAAGAAGACAAGCGGATAGCACCAATCCCGGATTTTAACTGCGAAGACAAAGGCCAGGATTGTTGCTGCAATCATCATGACAATCGTCCCGGTTACATTAGATATCTCAAATCCTTTCCAGCTACTATAGGTGAGATAGTAAGAAATGTCAGCGATGGCTGCGACGCTTACCCAGCCTAATTAAATGGAAAAAGGGCATAGGTCGAAAGAGGCATGCTCCACTTCATTAATGTTTGTTTAAATGATAATTAAGTTAATCAAAAGCGCAATAATAATGAACACTAATTTTACTTATTTAACCATTTTGAGCACATAGGAGGTCTATAAGAAAAATATGTACATTTTTTCTTATACATAGTAAGTTCTTGTTACTAATGATTCATTTAAGATTAGAAATTTTACATCTTTACTTTAAGGTGATAAAATATTCAGAGATTCATAATAATTTAGTCCTTCGGGGTCGGGTGAAAATCCCAACCGGCGGTGATGAAGAAATTCTAAGCCCGCGAGCCTGATAAAGGCAGGATTTGGTGAGATTCCAAAGCCGACAGTATAGTCTGGATGGGAGAAGGACGTGTGGAACCCAAGTGTATACGTGCGCCTAATTTTTCAAAAATGAAAATTTTAGGCTTTTTAGGTATACAATTTTTCACTCATTTCTCCTGCTAACTCCTTAGGTCAATCTAAGGGGTTTTTTATATTCTATAAAAGGGGGAAAAACATGTTTACGGGAATCATTGAGGATATCGGTACCGTCCATTCCTTGAAAAAAGGCAAAAGCAGCATGGAGTTGGCGATTCGTTCTGAGAAAATCCTCGAAGATGTACATCTGGGGGACAGTATTTCTGTCAACGGAGTTTGCTTAACGGTAACGTCTTTCACGCAAAGTCTGTTTACTGTCGACGTGATGCCAGAAACGGTCAAAGCTTCTTCAATCCGGACGTTAAAACTGGGATCACCTGTGAATCTGGAACGTGCCATGAGTGCACAGGGCAGGTTTGGCGGCCATTTTGTTTCAGGCCATATTGATGGTACAGGAACGATAATAAAAAAAGAGCGAAAAGAAAATGCTGTGTATTATGTGATCAAATTGGAAGAAGGACTCAGTACATTTTGCATCCCAAAAGGGTCAGTTGCCATTGATGGTACGAGCTTGACAATTTTCGGGATAGAGGGAAACCTGCTTACTGTATCTCTGATTCCCCTGACTCATCAAGACACAATATTGGGGCGGAAAGCAGCTGGCGATATTGTTAACATCGAAAATGACATGATAGGGAAATATATCATACATCAAATAAAAAAAAGTGATTCAAAACCAGGACTGAATTTAGAGTTTTTGGCAGAACACGGATTTTAATTAAAGGGCGGTGTAAAAGATGTTCCATACAATAGAAGAAGCGATCGAAGACTTAAAAGCTGGTAAAGTAGTAATCGTATCCGATGATGAAGACCGTGAAAATGAAGGTGATTTTGTTGTATTGGCAGAAAAAGCAACGCCTGAAGCGATTAATTTTATGGCGACCCATGGACGCGGTTTGATTTGTACAACCATTACCGAAGAACTGGCGGCAAAATTGAATTTGCATCCTATGGTCGGTGAAAATACCGATCATCATGGAACTGCTTTTACAGTTAGTGTCGATCATAAAAGTACTTCTACAGGAATAAGTGCATTTGAAAGATCCTTGACCATTCTGGAGCTTCTTAAAGAAGATTCAGTTGCTGGGGACTTCCAACGGCCTGGTCACACTTTTCCGATTGTCGCTAAAGAAGGTGGCGTGTTAATACGGGCAGGGCATACGGAGGCATCCGTAGATTTGGCAAAGTTATGCGGGGCTGCTCCTGCAGGCGTTATTTGTGAAATCATGAATGAAGACGGGTCAATGGCACGAGTATCTGATCTAGAAATTATCGCCGAAAAATTCGATCTTAAATTCATTACGATTGCCGAGCTAACTCGTTATCTCCAACAAAGAAAAATATATGAGAAACAGGAACTTGAATTAAATATTCCGAATGCTTGAAGGATATAAGTGGTTGAAAAATAAAAATACGAAAAAAATTGACATTTGTTTTTAAATTAGGAGGATATGGACATGGGGAAAATTATTGAAGCACAATTAATCGGATCAGGGTTGAAAGTAGGCATCGTGGTAGGAAGATTTAATGAGTTTATTACAAGCAAGCTTTTAGGCGGTGCATTGGATGGCCTTAAGCGTCATGGTGTTGATGAGAATGATGTTGACATAGCGTGGGTACCAGGGGCTTTTGAACTTCCACTAATTGCGAAAAAACTAGTGAACACAGGCAAATATGATGCAGTTATCGGCCTTGGAACAGTAATTAGGGGGTCTACTTCTCATTATGATTATGTGTGTAATGAAGCAGCTAAAGGCATGGCAGCAGTTTCTCTGGACACAGGTGTACCTGTTATCTTCGGTTTGTTGACTACTGAAAATATCGAGCAGGCTATTGAACGTGCAGGAACAAAATCAGGCAACAAAGGCTATGAAGCAGCCGTTAGTGCTATTGAAATGGCGAACCTTGGAAAATTGATTGAACAGTAAATGGTACACATTAAAAAAGCCGCAGAGAAGAAAATTCTTTTCTGCGGCTTTTTAATGTAGTGAATGTACAATTACCTGTCAGATTGAGCTAGCTTTTTCAACCCATTAAGCAGTTCTTCAAAGTTCGGGAAATTTCTTGCTATTTTATTGATGAGATTATCCTGTTCATTGAAGCTTGCCGCCACTTCTTCAATGAAGAAGCGTGTTCACCTGCTCTAGCAGCTTCAATTGAGGCATTCAGGGAAAATAAATTCGTTTGTTTTATATGTCTTCAATATTTGCTAAAACCGCTTGGATGTCTTAACAAGAGGAATAAAAGCACTTTGTTCCAATTTGTTCTTTTTCTTTCAAATATGCTTCTTCAAGATCGGAATATAATTAACATTATCTACCTCACAAATATAAACAAATACTTTAAACTTCTCATTCCTTATATCATTCAGAAAACTACCAAAGTATATCTAAACCAATAATATCGATACTTGCATTGGCAACAGAAGATGAACATACATTCACAACATACTATTTTACATCCTCGCCAAATACGGTTTTCACGACATTCTCTGCCGCATTGCCATTATCCCAACCGCAGAATTTATCGTAAAAGCGATCATACGTCTCTTGATATTGAGTTTTAACTTGGTCAATATTTGTAACGGCATCAATGATTTCATCCGTTGTTTTCACTAATGGACCAGGCACTTCTGATTCAATATCTATATAAAATCCTCTTAATGTATCTCTATATTTCTCAAGATCATAGGTGAAAAACAAGATTGGTCGTTTCAAATTTGCATAATCAAAAAATACAGAAGAATAATCAGTGATCAATATATCAGAAATCAAATAAAGTTCAGCAATATCATCGTATTTTGAATAATTATATACAAATCCTTCTAAACCATCTGTGTCGATCTCATCGGCAATAAAGTAATGCATGCGTAATAAAACGACATATTCATCCCCTAATTGTTCTCTCATTTTATGCAAATCCATTTGAATAGCAAACTTATACTTTCCAGGTTCATAAAATTCATCATCCCGCCACGTCGGGGCGTATAAAATCACTTTTTTATCAAGAGGAATTTGGAGACTCTCTTTTAAATTCTGGATAGACTCCTCATTATCCTTTTTATATAAAATATCATTTCTTGGATAACCGAATTCGAGCATCTCCTTTTCGAACTTAAAGGCACTTCTAAATATATCCGAAGAATATTGATTCGGTGAAATAAGATAATCCCAACGTCTTGATTGATTAAAGAAATGCTTTTTATAATTGGGATTTGCCGAATAAATATCATTCATATCAAAAACAAGCTTCTTCAACGGTGTTCCATGCCAAGTCTGCAAATCGATATTCCCTTCACGCTTATTCAATTTTAGTGGAAGGCGTGAATTACTTACCGAAAATTTAGATGTAGCGAAATAATAATAGTAAGCTAAGCTAAACCGTTTCACTTGTTTTGCATTACCTGGAATCTCTTTCCCTGTCTTATTAAAAATCCATATATATTTAAAATCGTAATTATGCTCAAGCATATATTCATAAATGTACTTCGGACTATCCGAATAGTTTTTCCCTAAGAAACTTTCGAATACGATTGTTTTTTCTTTTAGCGGCATACGCATGAACACAGAGCGATATAAATAAATGTACATTTTCTGCCTACTCTTCAATGCCCTCTTCATATTACGGGCAAAATGATGGAGTCCAATCAGCCTTTTATAAGATTCCAGTTTCCTTTTACGTAACAGCTTTAGCTCTCTTTTCACTACAACATTAAGCTTTTTCCTTTTTGATACATCAATTTTATCAACAGAAACGGCTACTTTATTAAAAAATTCATCGATACATCCTTGATTGGAAAACAGCATGATAATCTGTTTTCGATATATATTCAAAAATAACCAGTCTAAATATGAACCAGCTCGTTTGTTCATACCATATTGATCTTTCATCTGATTATAGATTGATAAAAAATCCAAAACCTTTTTTTCCCGATCCGATTGCATTACTGCAGGATTAGAGATGGGGTCATTGCGCCTGCGCTTGAAATAATAGCAACGTGTTAAAAATGGGAATGTCCCCATTTCACTTATGATAGGAACGATAAAGGATAAATCTGAATAACAATCAACTTCTTCTGAAAACCGCAAATTATTCACCTTTATAAAATCACGCGAAATAAGAGTGTGCAGGATTGACATACCACGGAACGAGCGTTGAATCCCCCTTCTTAAACGTACACGTCCTTCTTGCACTTTCTCTTCAATCTCTTCTATTATCATTCCATCATCAGCTTCTTCTTCAACCATATTCCCGATTTTACTATCCTCTTTATTAGTTAACCGGACCCGCTTTCCGGTAAGCATATCGTGTTCCCCAATATTCTCGACCAACCTTCCAATTGTATCGAGAGCAATAAAATCATCACTATCAACGAAGTAGACGAACTCACCCGTAGCATTATCTAAACCTAGGTTACGAGCTGCGCTCACTCCTTTCCTCTCATCATTATGGAAGCAGATAATCCGTTTATCCCTCTTGGCAAATTCATTAATGATAGCACCAGACTGATCCAATGATCCATCATTAATAAGTAAAACTTCCAAGTTACTATATGTTTGATTCACCACTGAAGTTAAACACTCATCTAAAAATTCTTCTGTATTATATACTGCAATAATTACTGATACCTTTTTCAATTTCAAAACTCCTTAGGTATTGATTTCCTAATTTTAATTAATAGGTAGATTTATTATACAATATTTCAAGTCTTTTTGACGCCCCAAATAAATTGGATGGATATGGAATTAACCTTATTAAATGCTTAGAGGGAGGCGGTTAAGATAATTGATTGCTTGTGAAATAGATATCAAAGGAATCAACTGCATAGAAGAAGGCAAAGACACTTCTCTTTTCCTCTTGCCTGACTAATTTAATTACTTCAAATGCTGTATTCATTTATTCTAATTGTAAAAGTAATATTAAAAAAAGTATTATTTTAGCTAAAGCATAATTAAATAAAAGATTTAACCTCTATAGAGAAAAAACGAAGAAGACCTTTCTCTCAATTAGATAAACCGTCCTTTATGATTGATTAATATTAAGTTAAATACAAATCCCATTTACTAATCAGGTTTGCTAAGAGGATTTATTTTAGCGACATAGCAAACTTGTACGTACAAAAATAGAATATTAATTAAAAGATTACATAACCAATACATGTAATTATAAAATCCACTCAATTGATAAAAATCAAAAAAATCCAAGTCAAACTAAGGATTCAAAATAATATATATTAAATATCAAAAAGACATTGCCACGATATTAAAATGATATCTAAGGAGTGGAATTGATGACAATTAAGAAAATGCCTGTTTCTTTACCTGAAAGTGCAAAACAAAATTTAGAAAAGATGTCGGCAATTTGTTTTAAGAAGGCTTTTGGGAAGCGCCGACATCTTTTCTAAATTTTGTTTTGCACTTTCAGGTAAAGAA